>JBCCUO010000074.1:0-9400 GCA_039196805.1 Planctomycetota bacterium
CGCCCTCAGTGAGATTGGAAAGGGGCGCGTTGAGTGACGGTGTTGACGAACTCGACTGCGCACTGGCCAGCACTGCCGCACCCACGTGAAACACGATCACCAGGGCTGAGGTTACGACGTTTCGACGACTCGAGGCGCGCATGTCAATCGATATAGCGTTTGCGTCGACTGGAGGACTAGACTTCTTTGCTGCAAGCTGCTTGAAAGGTCACTCGCTGGCGAAGGAACGCTGCTATGCCCGATCGAACTGGACCGCGAATCTTGATTTCGCGAATGAGCGCCATCGGCGACGCCATCCTGACACTGCCCGTCGCTTGCGCGATTCGTCAGGCGATGCCGGATGCCTACTTGGCTTGGGTCGTCGAAGAAAAAGCGGCTCCGATGGTGGTTGGGCACGACGCCTTAGACGAGGTGCTGGTTCTGAAACGTGGTTGGTTCACGTCCGCCCAAGGAGTGCGGCAGGCACGGCGACAGCTACAGAGTCTGAACATTGACGTGTCGATCGATTGCCAAGGGAACACCAAGTCGGCACTTGCCGGTTGGTTGGCGGGGGCCAAACGGCGGATCGGCTACGCCGGAAAGTGCGGTGGTGAACTCAGTCGAGCGCTGAACAATGAACGCGTCACGCCCGTCTTCAGTCATCTGACTGACCGATCGCTCGAGTTGCTGTCGCCGCTGGAGATACATTCTCCGCGAGTCGACTGGCGACTTCCGCTCTCTGAGATCTCACGCGTCTGGGCGTCGCGTTGGCGTCGCACGATGCCTGATCAGCGATTGATGGTGATCAATCCGGGTGGCACCTGGGCAAGCAAGCTCTGGGAGTCCGATCGATTCGCAGCGACCGCTCGCTATGTCTTCGATCGGTATCGGATGAAGAGCATTGTCGTCTGGGGGACGACCGCGGAACGAGAGATGGCGATGGAAATATCCGATCGATCATCAGGCGCCGCCGTCATTGCACCGGACACCGACTTGCATCACTTGGCGGCATTGATCGAAGTGTCCGACCTGTTCCTCAGCGGCGACACGGGGCCGTTGCACATGGCGGTCGCCGTGGGAACGCGAACGATCGGACTGTACGGCGCGACGCGGCCCGGTGACTCGGGGCCGTACGGGCAAACTGCACTTCAAAAAGCCTATGAAGCCGGCTCACGACGACACCGCCGCCAAGCCGACAACTCGGCGATGAAAGCCATCGGTGTCGAGCACGTTTGCGAGGTGATCGATCGCTTCGAGATTGAGCGGGTCCAGTGTCAGCGCGCCGCCTGAGCGATCTGTTGCCAAGCAGCCAACGCCAATGTGCGGATGGTTGGCTGATCCATGAACTTAGAGATGGGTAGCGTCAGGTCCAATTTCGCTTCGATTCCGTTTTTGAGTTCGATCGCCATCAACGAATCCAGTCCCAGCGACGAGAGCGGCTGGTCGGGGTCGATCGCGTCGCGACTCAAGGCCATGATCACCGCCAATTGCTCGGTCAGGTAACTGATCATCATTGGCTCCGCTTTCGCTTCGTCCGCATCGACGATGGCCGTCAAGAATTCCGAATCGACGACTGATCGAGAGGTGCTAGCCGTTTCCGCGGCGCCGGGTTTGAGCAGACGCAGTCGTGACGGCAAGTCGGTTGTCGACACGCGTCCCAGCATCTTGCCCAGGTCAGTGTCCATCACGATCAGCCCCGGTTGGGGATCCAATAGGGCATCGATGAGCAAGTCGGCGGCCGGTTCAAACTCCAGGGGTGTCAATCCTCGGGCCGCCAGATGGCTTGACGGTGTCGCGCCTGCTGCCATGCCTCCCGCGTCAAGGTCGCCGGTGCCCGCGACTGACCCGCGTCGACCGGATGCCTCCCATGGCCCCCAATGCACGACGCTGATTCGGCGATCAGGGGTCGAACGCCTGGCGGCGTAACCTTCCATGAAGGCATTGGCGGCCGCGTAGTTGGCCTGCCCTGGGGAGCCAAGCGGTGCGGCGATCGATCCAAGCAATGCGATGCTGTGCACGGGGTGATCCGCAGTTGCCGCATCCAGATTGATCAAGGCATCGACCTTGGGTTGCAGCACCTTGCGCAATGACGCGTGCGATAGCTCGTGAATCAAGCCATCCTCAAGCACACCTGCCGCATGCACGATACCGACGATTCTCCGCCCCGAGCGCTCAAGTGTGTCGACCGCCTTCTGTACGGATGATTTGTCCGACAGATCCGCTTGCACGTAGTCGCATGTTGCACCGCTTTGGTTCGCCCAATCGACGAGTTCCTGCATCGAGGCGTCGCGTGCTCGACGAGCCAATAGCACGATCGACTTTGCACCCCGACGAATCAATCTCGCAGCGACGCCACGAGCGATCATCCCGCTGCCGCCGGTAATCAGGTAGGTACCCGTTTGCTCCAGTGCATCGGCTGGTCGATTCGGAGGTGAGACCACGATCTTTCCGATGTTTCGTCGCGCCGCCATGTAACGCATGGCCGCGGGAAGCTCTCCCAGCCGGTACGTCGTCAGTGGTGCCGGACGATAGGATCCAATAGCGAACTGCTGTGCGACTTCCGCGAACAGTTGCCGAATTTCTTGCGGGCGCTCGCGGAACAGACGATCCAGGTCGATCGCAGAGTAGCTGAGGTTATCTTGGAATGGACGCAACCCGATCCTTCTGTCTTGATAGATATCGGTCTTGCCGATCTCCAGAAAGCGTCCGTGAGCTGCCAGCAGTTCCAGTGATCGGTCAATCCATTCCCCTGGCAGCGAGTTCAGCACGACATCGACGCCGCGACCATTTGTCCTTGCCTTGATCCCATTCAGTGAGGCAACATCGCGGCTATCGAAGACGTTTTCCTCTGGTACTCCCAACACGGTAAGCAGCCTGCGCTTGACTGAGCTTCCGGCCGTCGCGAACACGGTCGCTCCGACGCTATGCGCGACTTGAATGGCGGCCATCCCAACGCCACCAGCGGCCGCGTGAATCAGAACTGTCTCACCACGCGACAGTCGACCGATGCTGCGGAGGGCATGATGAGCGGTCAGGAAGACAACCGGCAGGCTGGCGGCCTCATCATCGCTGATGCCTTCGGGGACGGGGCAAAGCAAGTAGTCGGACGTCAGCACCTTGGTCGCGAATCCGTGTGGCACGATGCCCATCACACGTTGACCGACTGACAGCCGCTCCACGTTTGGCCCCAACGCGTCGATGCGTCCGCAGACTTCCACGCCTAACGGAACGACCGCATCGGTCACACCCGGGTATAGCCCGATCGACTTCAACACGTCGCTGAAATTCAAGCCAATGGCATCGATGGTGATGGACACTTCCCGCGACTTTGGCGGATCGACCGCGATTCGTTCGGCCCAAAGCCCCTCGATTCGGTCGGTATTGTCCAAGCGAATTCGATAGTCGCCCGCGGCAGGCAAGCTGATTTCATCGACGGTGACTCGGCCCGGCATTCGTCCCGGCGCCGGCACCATTCGTGGTGCGAGGAACTGTTGATCACGAAGCGCCAACTCGGACTCTTCTGCGGGTCGCGCCAACCAACTCGCCACTTCCGACACATCAACATGCTCATCGCGATCAAGGTCCAAGATTCGCAGTTGAAGCTGCGGGTGCTCATTGGCAGCGACACGAGCCATCGCGACGACGGCGGTTGCCGCGGTGTCGACGTTCCCTGCGCGTTTGTCCGTGTCCAGGCCTGAGCGTGTCAGCACCGAAACGCGTGCAAGGGCATCGTTTCGGATCGCCGCCTGGATGAAGCGTCGAAATTGATCGCAATGAGCCAAGACACGCTGCGCGTCGACCCCCGAATGATCGGCTGAGTCGGGAGCCTGAAAGACCCAATGGGAAGCTTCTTGCGGAGCCGATTGCTGGTCATTCCAGTACCAGAGTGAACCCGGTTCTGGTTGAGGCTGACTGGTCGTATCGGAAGCTTCCCCTCCAACCGGAGCCACGTCGATCACGTCCCAGGTTGTTTCGTAGATCCAACGATTTGGATTTGGGTCGACTCGTTGGGAAGGTATCAGTTTCTTGAGCTTGAGACCTTGGAAAGTCGCCAGCGAATGTCGGTCCGAGTCCATGAGGGTGACATCCACACGAATGCTGGCCAAGTCGGATGCCTCGGCCGATGGGAGCTCGTCACCGGACGCAGACAGCCACGCCAGGTTTCGCACCTCCACCTGCGATGGAGTGCCGACAGTCGATTCGATTCGAACTCGCTGGACGCCCACGGGCAGGTAGGTTGCGCTGGAAGCGTCTGAGTCCGAGCCTTGCAGCAGAGCGGCTGTGAGCTGAAAGGCACCGTCAAGCAGAGTTGGGTGCCAAGCATATCGACCCGGTTCGTCCCGCAGCGCTGCCGCCATTCGTAAATCGCCGATCGCGCGGTGGGGTTCAACCGTGTATGCGTGCAAGGTCTGGAACAGCGATCCGTACTGCAGGCCCGCGTTGGCAAGCGATTGATACAGCGGTCCGGTGTCTCGCGTCTGGGCGTACGTCTTCGCGTCGGATGACACCTGGGCATCCGGATCCCTCTCCGGCGTGTTAGTTTCAGGCGTTGCGGTCTGAGCCAATGCGGTGACGCAGCGATTCCAGCTTTCATCATCGCCTTCGCTGCGGCTGTCGACCTCGACTCGTACGCGGCCCGCACTCAGGCGTTGCAGACGCAATTGCAGTGAAACGGCAGAGTCCTTCTCTAGGAACGTTGCCCGATGAATTTCAAAGTCAAGAATCTCGAACGGCTCGTCTCCCCAAGAACCGGACACCGCCGCACGCACCATCTCCAACCATCCCGCAGCCGGAAACGTGACGCTTCCGGAGACGACGTGATCCGCCACGTATCCGGGGCTGTTTTCGCGTAGAACGATACTGAAGACGACGTCGCCCCCGGCCAATTCTTGTTTGGTACCCAACAAGGGATGCGTGTTTCCGGTGGCAACTCCCGCGCCGATGCCGGGGGGGTCGAACCAGTAGCGATCGCGTTGAAAGGGATAGGTCGGTAGCTCGATCCGATCAGCGCGTTCCGAGTGGAAGTAGTTGGACCAGTTCACGTCGACGCCGACGCACCAGGCTTGCGCGACGGTTGTTGCCCAACCGCGATCATCTTCAACAGTCCGATCCAATGGCGCGACGAACTGAGTCTCCGTGGTCTGGTTTTCGCCCACGGAATCCGATGCCGAAGTGATGCGTCGAAGCATCTTGATCAGCTGAGGCATCGGGCCGACTTCAATTGCCAAGTCGATGCGTTGGTTGTTCAGTTCCTCAAGCGCATCGGTGAACCGTACGGGTTGCACGAGGTGGTCCAACCAGTAGTCGACATCGATGGGGCCGGTTTGCACCTGACCGGTCAAGGAGGAGATGAACGTGATCGATCGGTCGACTTGAACCTCGTCGAATAGCGTCTGCAGGTGGCGACGTAGAGGCTCAACCGCAGCTTGCATTCGAGGTGAGTGAAAAGCGTGGGAGACGTTCAGCGGTTTGGTCATCGCGTCATGGTCGTTCGCAGCCCGAACCACTCGTTGCACCGCGTCGTCGTCCCCCGAGACAACTACATTGCCAGGACCGTTGTAGGCTGCGATCACGGCGCGTCGATCGGCATGCTGCTTTAGCCACGCTCGCACGTCGGTTTCGTCGGCAAGGATGGCGGCCATCGCGCCACCGGTGGGCAAATGGCCCATCACTTGGCCGCGATAGGCGGCGACCGATAACGCCTGAGTCAAATCAAACGCACCGCCGGCGTAGAGAGCGGCGATCTCACCGATGCTATGTCCACAGACGACACTCGGTCGAATCCCAACGCTCCCCAGCGCGTCAACCAGCGCACACTGGACGGCACAAATCGCTGGCTGCGTCATTGCGGTGCGGTGAATTTGTTCCTGATCCGCCAATAGTCGATGCAGCGACTGGCCCAGCAGAGGCGTCAAGATCTCGTCACATCGATCCAAGGCATGGCGATAGGCCTGATTGGCTTCGTAGAGCTCCGCGGACATGCCCGCGTACTGAGAGCCCTGGCCGGTAAACAGCATCGCGACTCGAGTACGACGTCCCGCGGGTACGCGGCCTTGAGTTTCGTGAATCGTCTGCTTAGCGAACGATGCGAGGTCGGCTGACAAAACGGACTTGTCGTCGCCCATCACTGTCGGATCGACCAGAACGGCGGCGCGATGCGAAAGCGCGGCCTTTGTGGCTGCGGCAGAGTGGCAGATTCGCTTGATCGCGAATTTCGTCGCCTCGTCGGAGTCCGACAACCAGTCCGACATCCGCAGGGCGACATCAGCCAACGCAGGCCCATCGTGGGCGGAGAACACGAAGGGAATCGCCGATGCTTTTTTGCTGTCTCGATCGGCCGTTGTCTTCGGAGGGTCGTGAGACCGTTGGCTCTGCGGACCTGACAGTGACCGGACGATGAGGTGAGCGTTCGTGCCGCCAAACCCAAACGAACTGACACCGGCGATCCGCTCCTGACCATCGGACCAGTCCATCGACTCTTGAGCCACGCGCAGCCTGCGGGCATCGAGTTGAACATGCCCATTGAGTGATTCGAAGTTCGCCTGAGCTGGAATGCATTGATGGCGGAACATCAACAACACTTTCAGCAGGCCTGCGATGCCTGAGGCGGTTTCGGTATGCCCGATGTTGGCTTTCACGCTACCGATGCGAACGGGCGGTAGACCCGAGGCCCGGTCGGAAAAGACCGCATTGAGCGCGTGCAGTTCGATCGGGTCTCCCAGCGGCGTCCCGGTGCCGTGTGCCTCGACGTAGCTGATCGAATCGGGACTGACCTTCGCTACCTTCATCGCTTGCCGGATGACGCGCTGCTGAGCCTCGCTGTTGGGCGCCGTGATACCGCTGGTCCGACCATCTTGATTGACAGCCGTCCCCGCCAGAACGCCCAGCACCTGATCACCATCCCGCTTGGCTTCGGACAAACGCTTCAAGAGCACCACTCCGCAGCCTTCCCCACGGACATAGCCGTTTGCACCGGAGTCGAATGGTCGACAATGGCCATCGCTGCTAAGCATCTGAGCCTTCGAGAATGCGATCGTCGTTTCGGGAGTCAGGATCACATTCACGCCGCCTGCGACTGCCATGTCGCATTCGCCACGGTGCAGCGAGACGACCGCAGAGTGGATCGCGACAAGGGCCGAAGAGCAGGCGGTATCGACGATGAACGCGGGACCTTGGAAATCAAACAAGTACGAAATCCGGGCCGCCGCGATACTCAGCGCGTTGCCGGTTCCAATGTGGGCGTCGACCTGTTCGTAGTAGTCTGGATAGTGGACCGGTACTTTGGCGTAGTCATTGCCGCCGATCCCGATGAACACTCCCGTGTTCGATCCGGCCTGTTGGTCCAGGGGGATGCCGGCACGTTCGAAGGCTTCCCAGGTGACTTCCAACAGCAGTCGTTGCTGAGGATCCATTCGAGAGGCTTCTCTTGGTGCGATGCCAAAGAACGCGGGGTCGAACTGGTCGATCTCTGCAATCGAGCCCAACGCGTTGACGGCCATCTTGCCAGGTGTGCGTCCGGTTGGGTCGTAGAAACGTGACGCCTCCCAACGATTTTCCGGCACCGGGGCGACGGCTTCCGAGCCGTTTTCGATCAGCTGCCAATAGGCTTGGAGGTCCTTTGCGCCTGGGAATCGGCATCCCATGCCAACGATGGCGATCGGGTCGTCGGAGACGGATGCTTCCGTTCGTCCGGTCGACGCGGACACCACACTGGGTGTGAACTCCGGCGGCGATCCGCTTCGACGCTCAGCCCGTTTCTTCAGGAACAGTTGACGCTGGGCGGGAGTCAGTTTGGCTAGGCGGCGCTGTAGGGCCGAAGCCTCTTCCGAGGACGCGACCGCCGCGGGAGCTGTGGAAGGCCGGAGATTGGAATCGTCGATCGATCCGGATTCAGAGTTAGTGTCGTCGTTTGTCGGCAAGTGCATGCTTGGCTTCGTCATCGGAAAGCTGCTCAATCTCATCAAGCAACCCGTCCAATTCGGCCTGATCAAGATCAGCTTCGTCTAGATCTTGGCCCCCATTCTTGATCAGTTCGTCGGCAATGAAAGCGCTCATCCGCTCGATCGTAGGATAATTCCACGCGATCACCGGATTCAGTTCCACGCCGGACCAATCCTCCATTTCGCCGCTCAGTTCGACCGCGGTCATCGAATCGAGTCCAAAGTCGGCAAATGGCTTTTCCAAGGCGACTTCCGCCGGTGGCACCCCCGCGCGGGCAATCAGCCACTCCGCCAACCAGGTTTCGACCGCGATCGAAAGCTGGGGACGGTCATCTTCCACGGGCTGGCGCGGCAGGTCGGGCAGGGGAATCGGAGTCTGTTCGGCAAGCGATTTGCGGTCGAACCGGTATTTCGACTTGATCTGATCCGCTTCAAGCAGCTCGCGGCAACGACTCCGCTGGACCTTGCCGCTGCTGGTCAGCGGCACCGTTGCCTGGCGGACCAACAAGACGTGACGCGGATCGATCTCATGCACATCGATCACCGCTCGGCGGATCGCACGAACCAGGTCGGCATGCGTCTCAGGATCACTTCGTCGAGGCAACTCGGCCACCACCGCCAGCGACTCGCCGCGCGGGCCCGCCACGGCAAAGGCGGCGCACTGGCCCCCTTCGCTACCGACCGTTTCTTTGACGGTCGCTTCGATGTCTTGAGGAAAGTGATTTCGACCGCGCAGGATGATCACATCCTTCTGGCGACCGGTGATGAACAGTTGACCGCCGTGCAAGAACCCCAGATCCCCTGTGCGGCAGAATCCACCCGGTGCACCGGAGTCTCCGTGCAACTGGGCATTGAATCGAGCTTCGTTCTCCTCGTCCCGGCTCCAGTATCCGGCAGCAACGCTTGCGCCTCGCAACCAGATCTCCCCGACTTGGTTTTCCTGGACTTCCAGGCCGGAAGACGGATCAACGATTCGAAGGTCGGTCTGGTGCGCCGCGCCTCCACAACCGACCAGTTGCTGCGCATCGTTTCCGCGCAGCGATTCGTCGACCGCTGCGGTCCCGTTTCCTAAAGATGATCGGTGAACGGTCAGTAGCCTGGGTTCCGATGGGCCGTCGCCGCCGGCGGCCAGCAGCGTCGCTTCGGCCAACCCGTAACAGGGGTAGAACGCCGAACGCGAGAATCCGGTGCGAGCGAAGCGATTCCCAAAATCGATCAGCGTTCGCGGCAAGATCGGTTCGGCGCCGCAAAACGCGGTCTTCCAGCAATCCAGCTTAAGTTCATCTACTTGAACAGGTGAAATCCGGTCGACGCACAGTTGGTAGGCAAAATTCGGAGCACCGCTGATGACGGCGCGGTGCTCGCTAATTTCTTGTAGCCATCGCAGCGGTCGCTGCAGGAACGAGCGAGGGCTCATGAGGACGGAGGTTCCGCCGACATAGAGCGGAGCCAAGATGCCGCCAATCAATCCCATGTCGTGA
>JBCCUO010000075.1:0-9372 GCA_039196805.1 Planctomycetota bacterium
CACGTACCTTCAGAAAGCGGCGACGCTGAACAATCTAGGCCAACTGGTGCAGGAGACGCAACCGGGTCAGGCGCTCACCAGACTGGATGAAGCGATTGAGTGTCTGGGCGCGATCAGGATGCCCAATCGACAGGAAATGGATCGCCGTGATCGTCAGCTTGCCATCAATCGTCGCAACCGCGCGTTGCTGTTGCTCCGACTGAATCGACCCGCTGAGGCATGGATAGAGTTCGAGGCCGCGACGCATCACCTTCGGGATCTGACCGTGCGAAATCCGCAGGTCAGTGTTTACAGCGAAGAGCTTGCGATCGCCTACAACGACTTTGGGCTGGGGCTGTTTCAGCAGGGAGACCATGACCGGTCCAGGCGGGCGTTTCTGAACGCGCGGTCCGTCTTGTCCTTGCTGGTGGATCGTCGTCCGGATGAGCCCCGATATCGATCAAGCATTGCGGGAGTGAATCGAAATTTGGAGCGATGCTCTGTCCTGTTGAATCAGTGGGTCAACTAGATGCGATGCAAAACAAAGCCGTTTCTGAAACGACTCGGATTCGAGCGTCTGGAGCAGCGGCGGCTGATGGCTGCCGATTCGCCGTTGTCAGATGTCAACGGCGACTTCGTCAAGTCAGAGTTCCTGGCGCAAGCCGGCGCTAGCGAGATCGCACCACAGGTGCAAATGCGTGTCCACTCCACTGACATGAACGGACAGCCGATAAGCGAAGTCAGGCGGGGCGATCTACTAAACGTTCATGTCTCTGTCCAGGATCTGCGACCTGTAGGGGAACAGAGAGGAGTGTTCCTGGCGACGGTCGACCTGCTGTTCAGCCCCTCACTGCAGCTGGTTGGCGAGCTTCAGTTTGATAATGCTGCGTATCGTAGCCATCGTGACGGCGTGGTGACTGAAGAAAGCATCGATCAGATCTCGGTCATGGCCGACAACCTCGGATTCTCGGATCCAGCGTCAGGCTTGGCTGAACAGTTGCTTTTTCGGGCCACTTTCGTTGCCGAGGGCACCGAAGGTGTCGCTCGAGTTGACGCTAGACCAAGTAACACGCCCGAGGCACTTTTGGTGTTTGGTCAGGATTTCGCGGTACCGGGGTCGGCGATTGGCACGGCCGACTTGGAGGTTTCATTCGCAGCGTTGGACCCCGGTGAACAGAGTACGAACAACGCTCTGATCCCCGCTCCACACTTCCTTGGGATCAACCGCCCTTCGCCGTTAGAGTCGCCCACCGGATTGAGCGAGCCGATGCGCGACCGTTATCCCCTATTCAGGTCGCTTCAGCTGGATGAATTGGTTTTGGGTCGATTGTTTGAAGACCTTGAAAGGCGGTTTTACGACGAAGTCACGCTTGATCGGGTGACCGAACCGCTTGAGCCGCTTGCCGAACTAGAATCGCAATCGCCGAATACGCCTCGTTCGCGTCGTTTGGGTGAATCCGACGGCCGACCCTGGTATCGCTGGAGCCTGGACAGAGATGATCCACTGGCTCCGTCCGCCAAGCTGACCGATCCTTCGCTGGTTGACTTGCTGTTCTGGGACGACCGCTATTTGCTGGAAGGCTGGCTGCTGCCACCGGTTCAGTCGCGATTCCGAGTGCAGGCCCGCATGTACGCTTGGCCGGAATCGGTGGGGGATGAAGACGATCAGTCCAAGCCGATGGAAAAGGAAGCCCAAGAGTGTAGACAAACCTGTTCCGGGCCCATGGTGGATATCGCGATTCTACTGCGTCGAGAAACACCCTCGGCTCACCTCGACAACGTAATCGCGAGCCATAGCGATGATGTTCAGTTAGACGCCCCCCAAAATGATCAGATGCCGTTGCCTTGGCGGATGAACTCTCGCGAGATTAGCGTGACACCGATCGCAGAATGATGACCTGACGCTAGCCTCGGTCCCGTTGTTTGCGGATCGATTGTCAACGGGTCGTTCCGTATCAGCGGCATGAATCACGCTGGTTGGCGGAACCAATCATTGGTTTGCAACATGGTCATGCGATTGGCGTTTTGGCGTTCGGCAAGTGGTGGGCGCCGCGATCGCCGGCACAAATGCCGGACACGACTGAAGTGCGAGATGCTGGAGGACCGCTGTCTGTTGGCTGCCGGGCCGTGGACCAATCCGATCGATGCGAACGATACCAATGGAGATCGAAGCGTCACTCCCAGCGATGCGTTGGTCGTGATCAACCAGATCAATCGGTCGTCTTCCAGCGATTTGCAAGATGTCGTGCCCCCGATCTTGGGTGAGCGATCGGATCAACCATCGGCTCACTACGACACGAGCGGAGACGGTTTGCTCACGCCCTTGGATGCGCTACGTGTCATCAACGAGCTGACAAGGCAGTCGCAGTCTCGCGGTCTTCAAGCAACCGTGGAGCGTTCGGATGTTTCCCCCGCCAGCTTGACGGCGTCGCCGGTCACGCTCAGCTTCACTGCTGGCTACGCGCTACACGCCGGGGAGTTTTCAACTAGCAACCGAGATGAAGTTCGATTCACGGCGTTCTACGATCGCGTGTCGGTCAATGTTGAAACAGCGGCTGGAGACGAACCGACGGTGCGTGTTTTGGATGCTGCCGGAAACGAGGTCGCACGCGGTGACCAGTGGGCCGGTCGGGGTGAGTTTCAGGGGTTCGAGTTGGCCGCCGTGGTGGGACAGGAATACACCGTCGTGATGGAGCGATCGGAGCCCTCTGAGGCCGCTAGTGATCGCGGGTATCGGCTGGAGGTGTATCAGTATCCGGTAGATCGTTGGACTCCATCCACCCAGTCGATCGCTTTGCCTGATCGTCACGGTGACACGTTTGAATCGGCGACGGATTTAGCCCTTCACAGTAGCTATCTCACGCTGACCGCCAATCTTGATGACTCGGATGATGTCGACTTCTTCCGTGTTCCCAACGCATTTCCCGGATCGATGTTGGTTTACGGAGTTCAGGGGCTCCAGATTGACTTGTTCGATGACGAGGGAGACCCGCTTGCCAATGGCTTGGCGCGCGAAGACCTGGTGTACGTCGAGGCGGTCGACTCAGACTCCGTTCTGGTTCGCGTTAGGTCACTAACTGGTGATGTCGGAAACTACACCATGGCGATGCTTCTGGAGGGCAGAGTCAGAGTGCCCAACGACTTTGACCCGACATTCGATCCGTTCCAAGTGTGGTTTGATGCGGATTCCACCTTCGGGAGCGATCTGCACGGGGACACAATCCAGGACGCGACGTCTCTGCCGTCTCAGACAGAGGTCGTCGTCTCTCATCTGGACGCGGCAGGAGATGCCGACACCTTTCAGCTCACAACCGGATTCGGCAGCGAACTGACGATTTCGGTGCAGAGCGAGGAAGTGAATGATCTTGATCTAAGAGTAACTGACGAGCTCGGCGTTGCGATTCAGCCGGATTGGCAACGAAGGGCGGGAGACGCCGTGGGGATAGGGTTCTACCTCGATGAATCGCGTGTCGTTCCGGGCCCGCTCTATCTTCAAGTGACTTCACTTTCGGATTCAGTCGGTCGGTATGTCCTCATGCGATCAGAGCGAGGGCTTCAGGATCGCCCCGAACCAATGCCCTCACTGAACGCACCGAAGTTAACTCCGGACGGTCGTGAGCTTCCGTTGATTCGCTACCTGCCGCGAACGCGCGATGTCATCGGAATCGATGCTCATGGCGAGACAATGGAGCAGGCGACGCCGATTGAACTAACGATCCCGCAAAGCCAGTGGACCAGCTATCTGGACGGTCCGGGGGACCGAGATGCGTTTCAGTTCGTCGCACCATACTCTGACATAAGGACGACCTTGTGGCGAACAGGCCGGCTCGCCGAAAGCAATGCGGGAGAGATCACGCTTCTGGACTCAAGTGGGCAAGCCGTTGATCTCAATCCGGTGGGCGATGCGTCTCTGTATGCCGTTCGGGATGCATCCCTTCAAGTCGGGCAACAGTACACCATCGTCGTGAGTGCTGGCGCGGCTTCCCAGTTCGATCGCTATGCCCTGCAGTTGGAGCCTGCGTCTGACGTCGGAGGACATGTCGATGCCGGGTCAGTGGTTGAACTGTCATTCGTTGACGACTCGGCAGCTGTCGATGATCGAGGCTTGGCACGTGGGGCCGTTGACTTCTACCGGTTCTCCACTTCGGCGTCGCGAGCTCAGGTCAGTGTGTCCGGCGAAGTTGGGTTTCGAACTCAAATCTTTGCCGCGAGCGATGGCGGACAGCCGGTCATGTCGGTGTCTGATGAACGGGCCGAAGCTGTTCTAAAGAGTGTGCCGGACGATACTACCGCGACGTATTACCTTGCTGTGTGGAATCCACAGCACGCATCGGAATACGACCTGGTCGTCGCCACCTTCGACCTGCAGAATGACAGGCCAATCGATGATGACAACGATGGAACCTTTGAACGCTCAGAGTCGATTGAGATCGGTCCGCAGATGCGTTCGTTACGAACGTCATTTGACTCGCGATCCGATGTGGACATGTACTCATTCGTGGCACCCTTTGATCGGATTGCCGTGATCGTCCACCCGGGCACAGCGCTGACGGGAGGTCAGTCAGCATCGATCACGCTATTTGACGATCAAACGGGAACTGTCTTGCCGGAATCCCAGGGTGGCCCGCTGTTCAGTTCATCACGCTGGGTCAGTGAATCGTTCGTAACAATCCCCGGTCAGACCTACTTCTTGAGACTGGAAAACCTGGGGTTCGATCCATTGCTTGCTGCCATTCTGGTAATTGCTTATGACGCCGGGGAGGTGGACTAGCAGAGCGAACGATCCGTTCTCTACGGCGTGGCGACAACCTTGATGTCATCGAATTCGTTGAGGTCGTCAAACGAACCGATGCCGATGCGCCCCTTACCAAACGTGGTGTCTTTAACGGCCATGATCGGTTCTTTCATGTTGTCAAAGTAGATTTCGATGAGACCGGACTTGGTGTCCCGCTTCACCTTGACGTTGTGCCATTCGTCATCCCAGGGGACGTGACGTTCGTTCTTGGTCATGGCCAAACGGTCCGCGTCGTTGACGATCATGATCTGACCGCTGTGAGGATCTGGCCGAGCGCCCAGGTGGACGTAGTAGAAATGAGACGCATCTTGGTAGCCAAAGAACACGCAACAGTCGCGGTGGTTGCCGGTATCCTTCGTGCTGCGGACCCGGAACGTGATCTCGCCACTGCCAAGCTCCAGGTTCTTGACCAAGGCGACGTGACCGGGGCTGCGTGTCGGAGGCTTGTATTCGCTCTTTCTTGCGGTGATTTCGAGCGTGTGGTTTCCGTCCCGCTCGGATAGCTTCCAGGTTTTAGGGTCGAGCAACTCCCAGCGGCCCAATCCCGATTCAAAGTCGTCCGCGAAGACCTGCCCCGATACTCCGTGTCCAATGGAAACGGTGGCTTCGTCGGCCTGGACGACCGGGTTTGACGCGACGGGAAAGGTCAACGCCGAGACGGTCATTGCAACGATGACGCCAAATCGAATAACGGGCATGGGGGCTTCCAAGGAGGGAGGTCGGGCGGAGCAAGGACTTCTGAGGATCGCCGCGATGCCAATTTCGAGCGGCGTGGCAATACAGTATCGTGGATGGGGGCACGCGGCCAAGCAACCCAGTTATTTTCTTGGTCGGTACGGACCCTTCCAGCAAGCTTCGATTCACAAGGCAAGTCTCAAATGAAGTCGTTTAAGGTGGTTCCGGACCAGGAGGAGTTGGAGGCGATTGAAAGGGATCTGCGATTCCACGCCGTCGTCAACGACAGCCCCAGCGTGCTGAGTCAGGATCAGATCGACCACTTCAATGCCTCCGGTTTTGTAACCCCGTTGGCCGCCTACACGACTGAACGGATTGGTCAGATTCGGCGGTACTTTGATCAGCTTCTCGACCAAGCGGTCGCGTCGGGTGGCGATAGTTATTCGATCAGCTCGGCGCACCTGAAGCATGGTCTGGTCTACGACTTGCTGTGCGACAGCGTCATCGTGGATTGTGTGGCCGATCTGTTGGGGCCCAACGTGATCGGCTGGGGGTCCCACTTCTTTTGCAAGATGCCTGGGGACGGAAAGGCAGTGGCATGGCACCAGGACGCGAGTTACTGGCCGCTGTCCCCGTCAAAGGCGGTGACGGTTTGGCTGGCGATCGATGACGCGACGCCGGAGAACGCTTGTATGAAGTTCATCAGCGGTTCGCATCATCATGGGCACATGACCTATCGCCCCAGTGATTCCGCCGAGCACAACGTGTTGAGCCAAACGATTGATCACCCGGAACAGTTTGGAGACGAGGTATTCAATCCCTTGGTGGCCGGTCAGATGTCGATCCACAGTGATCTGTTGCTTCATGGGTCGGACGCCAACGATTCCGACCACCGGCGGTGCGCGCTGACTCTACGGTACTGTGCCGCGGACGTCCGGGCAGAACTGGGTTGGAGCGAAAAGGGGGTCCACGTGAGAGGATCCGACGCCAGCGGGCATTGGAGCAACCAGCCACGCCCGCAGGATTGAAGGCCGTAAAAGCCGTTTAGGGTTTGCGTTCATTGTTCGTGGGAGACGAACTGCCCGGCAAGTCTCTGGTGACCGGATATGAATACGGGGGCAGGTGCCAATGGCAGGAGCGGCCCTTTGGATGCTTCGCAAAATTGCCCCACCCGACTCCTTCACCCTATGACCGATCGATACAGGACGATCGTCAAGTCCGACACTATCGGGACAGATCGTTTGATCAGAGCAGCTCTCGGTCGTCGTCGATGGTGGGTTTAGACAAATCTGGGGGAATGGCGAATTTGCATGACGTTCGCTTCACCAAACCGCCCGAATTTTGGGGCTTTTGAATCGTTTTCGCTAAAGGCTTGCGTAGGCTTAGCTTGCACGGGAATCTGCACTCTGACGGCCCTTTCCCGGGAACGTCTGAGTGGGATGATTCCGTTGGACGATCCACTTCTACCCTGATCACAGCCGACCGCAGGCGGTGGACAAGAGCATGCAAGCGAAAAATCAATCACGTCAAACCTTATCGCTGCCCATCCGTTTGGGCGTCCTGACGTTGGTGGCGGCAGCTTGGTTTTCACCAGCTGTGGGGCAAGACGCGTGCTGCTTCAATCCGACGTATCGACTGTCCTACGAAACGGTCATGCAGCCGCGGACCGTACAGCGAACCAGGATTCGGTACGAGACGGAGATGGTGCCGGAGACTCGCACGGTCTACCGTCCTGTCGTGAAGACTCGGACGGAGGAGCGAGAACGGACGGTTGCCAAGCCGGTCGTGGAAACGAACTATCGCGAGGAACGGTACCAGGTGCTTGGACCGGTCGTCGAAACGACCTATCGCGATGAGCAGTACACGACGACGCGCATGGTGACGGAGACGTCTGAGCGGGAACAGCAGGTGACTCGCTATCGCCCGGTGACCGAGACCAGCTACTACGAGCAGCAGTACTACACGCAGCGGCCAGTCGTTGAGACTCAAATGCGTCAACAGCAGTATGTCGTTCAGCGGCCTGTCGTTGAAACGCAGATGCGTACGCAGCAGTACATGTCGTATCGACCGGTCACGACGGTCCAGAATCAAACCATCGATGCTGGCGGGATGGTTGCGCAGCAATACGTGACGCCCGGACAGGTTTCCTATGGACTGGCGTGGCAGCGCAATCTGTACGCACAGCCAGGGCCGCTCGGGATCTTCTCACTCAACCGAGGTGGCGTGGTGATGCAACCTCAGGTGGCGCCGCCGACGGTGCAGACCCAGTACGCCTATCGGCCGAACTACATCACGCAGCAGGTTGCGCGAACCAGTTATCAGCCTGAGATGCAGCAGGTCAACACGCCGGTGCAGGTGCAACGCATGGTGTCCGAGGTCGTAACACAATCGGTGCCCGTGCAGACGACACGAATGCAGACCGAGGTGGCGACACGTCGCGTTCCCGTCCAGACGACGCGAATGGTTGCTGAGACACAGACGTACAAGGTTCCCGTGACGGTGCAGCGTCCGGTGACCGAAACGCAGACACGGCGGGTCCCCGTCCGAACCCAGCGCTACGTCACCGAAGAACGTGTGCGTCGGATCCCGGTGCAGCGAACACGAATCGAATACGAGACACGCCGCGAGCCGGTTCAGGTCTGGTACACAGAGTACGAGGCGGTCGAACAAACGGTCATGCGGCCCGTCACTCGACAGGTGCTGGAGCCCTACACGACGACCGAGTATGTCCCCACCACCGTGACGCAGCGTACGCCTCTGCAATACACCGACATGTTCAGCTCGGCGATCGTCAACGGGTACCCGACGCTCGGCATGCCCGTGGATCCGTACGGTGGATCGATCGTTGGTTCCAGCAGCGACCGCGTCGAAGTGGCCAAACCGATTGCCGAACCAGAGTCAGAGGGGGACACGGAGTCGGAGGGGGACACGCAGTTGAATGCGGCACAGACGTTTGACGATACTCCGCAAACCGGATTGAAAGACATGAGCGTCGATCCAGACGTCGACGACGTGCCCCCGGCTCCTGCCGCTGAAGGCACGGATGCCAATGAGGCTGGTTACCGCATTCGTTGGAATCCGAGAAAGATTCGCGAAGCGTAGTTCCGGTCACTTGCCCCGACGCCGTAGCCAATCGCCATATTCGGGTCGTTGTTTCCATTGCTGGAAGTAGGGCTCGTAGACTTTGGTGTCGGCCCAGTGCTGTGGTTGGCGGTCGGCTGGTTGGACACGGCCTTCCGGATAGTCCTTTCCAGCGACGCTTTTGCGAACCGATTGCTGCCATGAGCTGAGTGTTGCTTGCAACTCGGCGGTTCGTTTTGGCTCGCGAGTACGAAGGTTCGTCGTCTCGTTCGGATCGTTAATCAAGTCGTAGACCTCGATTCGATACCCGTCGGAGCTCTCCTGCGCTTTCCGATTCTGCGGTGTTCGAAGCGCCAAGATCTTGTAGTTATCGTCAACCATCGCCCAGTTGTCTTGGAAGCAGAATCCAATCGGTGACTCGCGGGTCGTCGCGGGCTTGTCGAACCATCCTCTCAGGCTGATCCCGTCACGCGGCATTGAAACTACCTTCTGTTCCGCCTGAACGATTTCAACGATCGTCGGGAAGATGTCCATGGTGCAGGCGGGCGTGGTGACGACTTGCGGGTTCGCGATGCCGGCCGGCCACTCGACCAAACATGGGACCCGCAGCCCGCCTTCATAAATCTTGCCTTTGTTGCCGCGCAGGCCACCGGTGGTGTCGGGCTGGATTTCGGGCAAACCTCCGTTGTCGCTGCAAAACCAAACCAGTGTGTTCTCCGCGATGCCTTGCCGGCGTAGCGCCGACCGAAGGTTGCCGATGCTTCGATCCATCGCGACCAGTTCACCATGGTGATGCTGCGAAGCTGCTTTCAGTTCCGCAAATGATCCGCGGTCAGTGTCGG
>JBCCUO010000076.1:0-9370 GCA_039196805.1 Planctomycetota bacterium
AGCAGCTGAGCGCTGATATCGATGCTTGCTTCTCTGGCCATCAATTACCGACTTTGTTGGGAGAATAGCGCGGCAGCCAGAAACCCCGACCACCGGATCTCCAGCATACCGGGATGCCGCATGTCGGTGCAGTAGGACTAGTGGGATTCGCCGGCTCGGCGCAGCCTCAAGGCGTTGACCACGACCACCAGATCGGAGCAAACCATCGCCAGAGCTGCCAAGATGGGATGAAGTTGCTGAAGCATCGAAGGCATCCACGAGATCGGCGCTAACACTCCGGCGGCCACTGGGATCAAGGCGACGTTGTAGGCAAACGCCCAGAAAAGGTTCTGACGAATGTTGCGCATTACCTGCTTCGAAAGCCGAATTGCTTTGGGGACGCCGCGGAGATCACCCGAAAGCAGTGTCAGATCAGCCGACTCAATGGCCACGTCGGTGCCTGTCCCGATCGCGATTCCGGTTTGTGCCTGAGCGAGGGCCGGGGCATCGTTGATGCCGTCTCCGACCATCGCGACAGCTTCGGTTGACTGGAGTTCCCGGATGCGCTCCGCTTTTTCTGCGGGCAACGTTTCGGCAATCACCGATTCGATTCCCACTTGATCGGCAATTTGGTTTGCCGTCGTTCGGTGATCGCCGGTCAGCAGAACGACTTTCGCGCCGCTCTGTTTCAATTCGGCAATCGCGGCCGCCGCTTCGTCGCGTGGTTGGTCCGACAAAGCAATCACGCCGATTGCTTCGCCCTGACTTGCGACCCAGACCAAAGAGGTGCCCTGCCTGGCAAACGCCTCGGCTTCGTCGGCCAGAGCATCAAGACTGATCTCAAGCTCACTCATCAATCGTTGGTTTCCCATCGCCACAGCCGCTCCATCCATCGAACCCGTTATCCCCTTGCCGGCGATGTTTCGGACGTTGTCGGTCGTCAGGCCTTGCTGACTCACGTCAACAGCATGAGCACACACGGCAACCGAGAGCGGATGCTGGCTGTATCGCCCCAGACTATGAGCCAGGCGAAGCACCTGAGATCGCTCGCAACTTTGGGCCGCCGCCATGCCAGTTACCTGGGGGCGGCCCTCGGTTACGGTTCCCGTCTTGTCAAGCACGACCAGCGATGTGTTGCCGGCCTGCTGCAAGGCCTCACTGGAGCGGAAGAGAATCCCTTGTCGCGCCGCGGCGCCCATCCCGACCGTCACGGCCAGAGGTGTTGCCAGGCCCATTGCACAGGGACACGAGATCACCAGCACCGCAATCATTCGCAGCATTCCTTGAATCGGCTGACCAGCAGCCAATGTCCAAACCAGGAAAGTCACGATCGCGACCGCGACCACGATCGGAACGAAGACACTCGAAATCTGATCAGCTAATCGTTGCACCGGCGCTCGTGACGACTGGGCAAGTTCTACTTGACGCACGATTTGCGCCAAGACCGAGTCGCTACCCAAAGCAGTGGTGCGAACGACTAGGTGGCCATCGCCATTGACGGTGCCCCCCACGACCTGGGAACCTTCCTGACGTTCGACGGGCATGCTCTCGCCTGTCAGCATACTTTCGTCCACCGCGGACTGACCTTCCAAGACGGTCCCGTCAACGGGTACCCGTTGTCCGGGACGAACCACAACCTGGTCACCGACGACCAAGGCGGCGACGGGGACTTCGCGCTCTTTCCCTTGACGCCGGACGGTTGCCGTCGGGGGGCTGAGCTGCAACAGCGACTCGATCGCTTCGCCCGTTCTTGACTTCGCACGTGCCTCGATGAGATTTCCCGCCATCACAAGGGTGATGATGGTCGCCGACGTCTCGAAGTAGACGTGGTCGCCAAGTGAGCGTGAGCCAACGGCCTGGGCCGCCATCACGGCGATGCTGTAGAGGAACGCGGTCGACGTGCTGAGCGTGATTAGCACATCCATGTTGGACGATCGGTTGCGGAGTGATCGCAAAGCGCCTTGACAGAAAGGTCCTCCAACAAAGAACTGCACCGGAGTTGCCAGGGCAAGCATCAGGTAGTTGACCCACGCGGCGTGGGACCAAGCCCCCCAAAGTCCGAAGTCCCGACCCATGCTGAGGACAAAGAGCGGCACCGTGAGCAGGACGCCGACCCACAGCCGAACACTTCGGTTGGTCGCAGAGAACGGCTGGCTCCGATTGTGCTTCTGCTTGTCGCTCCCTCCGACTGCGGTGTCGGAGACGTTCCCGACCACGGGCAGATCCAGAGGCATGATTTTGGCGGGCTCATCCACCAATTTCGGTTGCACCTGAAAGCCAGCCGACTGGACGATCTGTTCCAATTCCGTCTCTGAAAGCTGGCCTTCGTCGAACCGAATGTACGCCTTGCCGGTCGCGAAGCTGACGTTGGATTCAAGGACGCCTTCGTGCCGGGACAACGCGTTTTCAATCGACCGAGCACAGCCGCCACAGTGCATGCCATCGACGTTCAGCTGGGTTGTGGCTTCCGACACGGGATCCATGGACACAAACGGGTTGGACGAGCCAGTCAGCTGACGAGACCAAGGGCTAGCGATGCGACGACCACGAAATGGGAGTCATTCCCATGGCGCACTTTGCCGGCCCTCACCCAAGTGTAACGCCGCGAAGTTAAACTGACGCCCGGCGACGCCGCGATTTGTCGCCGTTCGCTTCCCTCCCCTTCTCTGACCGACCGATGGATTCAAAGCCCCCCTTGTTGCGCGTACCCGTTGTTCTGCTCTGTTCAATGCTTGTCTTGGCGATGGGACCGGCATCACCGGCGCAGCAGTCGATTGCCACCGCAAGCCAGAGTGATTCCGACAAGCCGAACGTGTTGTTCATTGCGGTGGACGATCTGTCGTGTGCCTTGCGTTGCTATGGAGACGTCGTGGCCAAGACGCCGCATATCGACGGCCTGGCCGCCTCAGGTGTGCGTTTTCATCGGGCATACAACCAACTGCCGCTTTGCAATCCAACTCGAGCGTCGATCTTGACCGGGCTTCGTCCCGACACCATCAAGGTCTACGACTTGGATCGACACTTTCGGGACGAAGTGCCCGATGTTGTCACGTTGCCGCAGGCTTTCCAAGCCGCTGGGTACTCGGCGGCGCGTGTAGGCAAGATCTACCACTACACCGTGCCGGCTTCGATCGGCACCGATGGGTTTGACGATCCGCCCAGCTGGAATCAGACGATCAATCCGATCGGTCGTGACAAGGCGGAAGAGCACTTGATCTTCAACGCCGAGCCTCACCGGAAGATCAGTGCGGCGCTCAGCTGGCTGGCTGCTGACGGGGGCGACCAGGAGCAGACCGATGGCATGATTGCAACCGAGGCGATCCGATGGCTTGAGCAACGCGAAGACCAGCCGTTTTTCTTGGCGGTTGGTTTTTTTCGCCCACACACACCCTATGTGGCGCCCAAGAAATACTTTGACCTGTACCCAGCCGATTCGCTCCGACTGCCGTATGCTCCCGAGGACGATCGCAATGACATCCCCGTCGCAGCGTTTGCGCACAACTGCCCGATCCCTGACTACGGCCTCGATCAAGCCACACTGTTGAAGGCGACGCAAGCGTATTATGCCTGCGTGTCGTTCATTGACGCGCAGGTGGGCCGTCTACTGAACGCGCTGGAACAGAAAGGTTTGTCCGACAACACGATCGTGGTGCTGTGGAGTGACCACGGTTACCACCTGGGCGAACACCAGGGGATTTGGCAAAAGCGGACGCTGTTCGAACCATCCGCGCGCAGCCCGCTGATCATTCGCCCGGCCCCGTCAAAATCCAAGACGGCGAGCGTCGGACAGGCTTGCCAACGCGTCGTGGAGTTTGTCGACATCTATCCAACCGTGACCGAGCTGGCCGGGATCGCCGCTCCGCAGGAATTGGAGGGACGGAGCCTGCTGCCTTTGATCGAAGACCCGTTGGCTGCATGGGACGAGTACGCGGTCACGCAGGTCTTGCGTCCGGCGGATGACCGACTGGAGACGCCCGTCATGGGCTGTAGCATTCGAACGTCACGTTATCGATTGACCGAATGGGCAGAAGGCCGTCAGGGCACCGAACTGTACGACTATCAGTCCGACCCCAACGAGTTTCAGAACTTGGCCGTGAATCCTGATGCGAATGCCCAAGCCGTGATCGAGCGACTGCGACTTCGACTACGTTCGAAAGCATCCGGCAGCGTCCCAACGACTCCATTCAACCCGGCACGACTGTGACGGGACCAACCGAAGCATCGTCCGGTCGCGCAGATCCGGGCCGGCAACGGTTTCTGTTTTTGCAGGCGTACGATGGCGGTAGTCACCGCGCTTTCTTGGACGCGGTGCTGCGACACAGTCGTCACGATTGGTCGGTACTTCGACGCCCCGCTATGCACTGGAAGTGGCGGATGAGGTCCGCCGCGCTAGGGTTGGCCGACGAAGCTGACCGCTGGATGAGTGATCATGGAGCCCCGGATGCAGTGTTGTGTACCGACATGTTGGACGTTCCGGCCTGGAGCGGCTTGGTTCGCGATCCACGCTGGCAGGCAGTGCCGATTGTGACTTACTTTCACGAGAACCAATGGATGTACCCGGTAGCGCCGGGGGCACGCGTCGATTCGCACTATGGCTACACCAACTTACTGTCGGCGATTGCGTCGGACGGGTGCTTCTTCAACAGCGACTTTCACCGAGAGGCTTTCTTGCGCGAGTCGGAGTTGTTCGTCAATGGCATGCCCGACTCGGCTAGCGACCACGACTTTGAGTCGCTGCGCCGCAAGTCGTCGACCGTGTATCCCGGATTCGAGCCCGCTGAGCGACAAGGTGCCGACCACCGCCGAGCCGGTCCGCTGCGGATCGGCTGGGTTTCACGCTGGGAACATGACAAACGTCCCGACCGCTTCGCCAGTTTGCTGAATCGATTGGCCGACCGAGGCATGGAATTTCAGTTGATCCTGTTGGGGCCCCGCCCGCGACGTTCTTGCGAGAATCTGGAATCGATTCGAAATCGACACCCTCGGCGAATCGTGCACGACGGCTTCGCCGACGCTGACAACTATCAGAAGTGGATTCACTCGATCGACGTCGTGGTGTCGACCGCCGATCACGAGTTCTTCGGAATCGCTGTCTGTGAGGCGATCTCTGCAGGCGCCGTGCCAGTGCTGCCGAATCGCCTGAGCTATCCGGAGCTGGTCAGCACACCGACGTTGTACGACGATCTGGATCAAGCAGCGGACCTGATCGTTGGACTTGACGACGATGAAGTTCGATACGCGTATCGCGCCATCGCGAGGAAAGACGTTCAGCGATTTCGATGCGGCGACACCATTCGGTCACTGGATTCTTGTCTGACGAAGATCGTGGTGGGCTAAAAGCGAAACGCCCAGGTCGTCTGATGCGTTGGAATTCGCTTAAATGGGCACTATCGCAGCGACCCCAGCTGCGAAGCTTATCGCATCCGCAAATCCCCTGGCTTAAACCGTTCTCATGGTCGATCTACGAAAGTTCGTTCGCGATATCCCTGATTTCCCGAAGCCGGGGATCCTGTTTCGTGACATCACACCGATGTTGGGCGACCCGAGTGCTTTGGCTGCGGCGACGGATGCGTTGGCACAGCCGTTCTTGGATCAGGACGTCGACATCATTGCAGCGGCCGAGGCGCGTGGATTTATCTTTGCCGCACCGTTGGCGATGAGGCTGAACGCTGGGTTCGTGCCGATTCGAAAACCAGGAAAGCTGCCGTTCGACTTGCACTCGTTCGCCTACGAACTGGAATACGGCACCGACGAGCTGCAAATGCACATCGACGGCGTGAAGCCGGGCCAGCGAGTCCTGATTCTGGACGACCTGCTGGCAACGGGTGGAACGGTCGAAGCCTGCTGCCGACTCCTAGAACGGTGTGAAGCGGAGATCGTCGGGTGCACTTTCTTGATCAATCTGACAGACCTGGGCGGTGAAGCTAGATTGGCTCCCTACCTGGTCCACTCGGTGCTCGACTACGGCCAAGATGACAAAGAAGCTGAGTTGAGCATTCAGAATCGTCAACCGGGACCGCCGATCTAAGGAACGGGCGATCTACCACTGATAGCCCAGCTCCGGCTCAAGGCGTGAGCGGTCGACAAAGTAGCCCGCCTTCGCCGAAGGCCAGGCTCGATAGCGGTTGGCCAACGGCCGGCCGGTTCGGTGCGCGGCGGGAAGTCGGCCTGGGCTCACGTATTGAGCGGTCGACATTGGGGAGAGTGAACTGGTTCTGCCATTTCCTTATCGGGTGGCTGCCAGCAACACGGATTCGTACTGGTCTACCATCCGTTCGATTGCGAAACGTTGGCGGACCTCGGTCGCTGCCACTCCCAAAGCCCTTCTTTGGTCCGGATCGTCGATCAGACGTCCGATCGCCTCCTCGATCCCAGCGACGGTATTGGCAGCCAGCAGGCCTTTCTGAGGTGAATCGATCAAGGCGCGCGGTCCGCTTTCGCAGTCCGTCGCGATACTGGGGACACCGCAAGCCATCGCTTCCAGTAGTGCCGAGGGAAACCCTTCGTAATGACTTGGCAGTACGAACATCGTGGCGCGGGCCAACTCAGATGTCACGGGCTGTACCCAGCCGGGCAACTCGACCTGCGACGTCAAGTCAAGCTCGTTGATACGCTGCTCGAGTGTGTCTCGGCAACTGCCTTCACCTAAGATTCGAAGCTTCCATCCTCGAGCGCGTCCGTGGCGAGTGTGAGTTGCGAAGGCGTCGATCAAGCGGTCGAAACCTTTCTCTGGTTCCAGTCGTCCGATGCCGAGAATCAGTCGATTCGCATCGGCAAATGACCGAGACGTTTCGGCGTGCTCGATTGTCTCGTCATCCAGCTCGATGCCGCTTCCGATGACAGCGGGTCGAGACGAGCACAGTGGCTGCAGGTACTCCGCCGCCGACTTGGTCAACGCGATCACCCGCTTGGCCTTGGGGTACAGCCAGCGACGAAGTCGTTCCCAGCTAACCGGCATGATTTGCTGCGAAGGATCGCTCCGCTCGCTGACAACGACCGGAATGCGTGTGCCCACAAGTGATGCCAGGGTCAAGACATTGGTGCGGTCGCAAAAGCTCAAAACGACGTCGGGCCTGAGGTCCTTGATGGCGCGGCGAAGCTTGCTGACACGTCGAAGTAGCTGCCTAGCCTTGCCCCTGTCCCCGTCAAACATGACATCCAGTGCCACCCTTTGCACCTTGTCGTCGACGCGATGTCGGTCGCCGTCCGCTCGATCCAACGTGACCAGGGTGATTCGGTGACCACGTCCAGAAAGCCGTGAGGCGAGTTGGGCCATGACTCGTTCCGCTCCGCCACCATTCAAAGAATGAATGACGCAAACGATTTCCATGAAAGCAGTTGAGTCGGGAGATGGCACGCGTGACCCTTGGGGGGAATGTGCGGGCTGACGCGGCTGGGAAAGTTCCATTTCGAAAGGCGGAAGAGTTGAATCGCTCTGCGGGGCTGAGTAGCGTGCAGTCATCGGGGGGTGTTCGGCTCAACGTTTCGTTGTTGGGCAACGGATTTTCACCCAGAACCTTCGAGATTATCGATGAAAAAGCTTCTGATCGTCGCAGCCGGCCTATTCCTGTTTGCCTCCGCCGCGCCGGAGGCTTCGGCCAACGGACCCGGCCCATTCGGATTCGGCTTTCAGCCGTACGGATTCTACCAGCCATATGGAGCACAGTACGGCTCCTCGCTACGAACGCCGCCCTACTTTGCGACGAATCCGCCCGTCTACTACGGTGGTCGATACGCGCGGCCTTACGGCGTGAGTCCGTTTGCCGCCCCGCCGATGGTCTCGGTGTCGTCTTCCTATCGGGCTCGGCTTTACAGCGACGCTCAACGGGCTCCGAAAGTCATCTCGCAGAACCCCTGCATTTCGCACTCCTGTGTGGTGCCACCCAAGCCATTGGTCAAACTGGGCGCCGTGCAAAGCAACCCGTTTGCCAATCCGGTCGAACACATCGCCAAGAAATAGGCGGAAAAAGCTATGGAATGCGATGGCTTGCCATCGCTTTGGTTCGTCTGCCGGCGGCCCTTTCGCTACTCGCGGATCCGCCGGTACAGTGCATCTGATGGGGGCGCCCTCCTCGCTTGCTTTCGCCCCCGATGGGCTTGCCCGAGGGCAAGCCGAGCAAGCACGCGGGGAACGTGTTCGCAGTGCGATGGTTCTAGCTTGTAATCTGGCCTTCCAGCGGGACAAGCCCGCGGGGGGCACGGCGTTTGCCGTAGCATTGACGTCTGCCAACTGCTAACCGCTTACAGCCAACGGCTAAAAGCCAACAAACGTGCGATGTGGCAGCGGATCCGCGTGCAGTGCGTCCCACTCGTCACCTTCGAACGAAGTGAAACGAAAGCGGAAGCGAGCTTCCGCATTCCAGAATGAGAGAACCAAAGCGGAAGCAAGCTTCCGCACTCCAAGGAATCAGCGACTGACCGCTAGGCTTAGCATGGCGGTGACACTACGAATCGCTTCGCCGAATGTCAGCTTGCTTTCGCCTTGCTGTCGTTCGGAAAAAGTGATCGGAACTTCCGCCATCTTGGCTCCGTCGCGGTTCATGCGGACCAGCAATTCTTCCAGCAACGCATATCCCTGGATGCGAAGCGATGCCGGATCCAGCTTCTCGAGCGCGCCGACGCGATAGCATCGCATCGATCCACTGCAGTCGCGAACGGGCAGCCGCAACACGGTTGTGGCAAAGCGATTGATCATTCGACTCATGATTCTTCGCTTCAGCGGCCAGCCTTCGATTCGGCCACCACTGATGTACCGCGAGCCGATCACGACGTCCAATTCAGGGTCTTGCGTCATGGCCTGCAGCAAGCTGGGCAACTGATCGGGGTCGTGACTCAAATCACCGTCCAGGTTCAGGAAGTACCGGTAGCGGTTTTGGACGGCATACTCAATCGCGGCCCGGATCGCTCCGCCCAACCCCCGTTCGTTTTCGCGAACGATCAGCTCAACCTTGTTGTCACGGCGGCAGAACTCGCGAACCTGCTGTGACGTTCCGTCCGGCGAATCGTCGTCGACGACCAACAGGTCAGCCTCCGGCAACGCTTGGCGTAGCCGAGACAACATGACGTCAATGTTTTTCGATTCGTTGTAAGTGCAGATTGCCACCAGTGTCTCGGATGAACCCTCGGAGCGATCGGATGGCGTTTCCATGGATCGGGACTGTAGCGACGCTGCGTTGATGCGAACAGAACGTGAAGTGTCCGCGGCGGACACCGACCGACAAATCCGACGAGGCTTAGGTCACGGGTGTCTGGGACAAGCGGTCGATCACCCGCTGCATGTCGGAGGGCACTGGGGCTTCGAACGTCATCGGTTGGCCCGTTTGAGGATTCGTGAGTGACAACTTGCAAGCGTGGAGTGCTTGGCGGGACAGCACCACGGGGTCATCTTGAC
>JBCCUO010000077.1:0-9300 GCA_039196805.1 Planctomycetota bacterium
GCCGCATTCTCAACGACGCCAATGCGGCTGCGTTCGCCGAGCATGCCACGCGTGGATTCGACAATGAGTCGCTCGCGTTGGTGACCTTGGGGACGGGCGTCGGTTGCGGCCTGGTGATTGCTGGTTCCCCTTGCGGAGGAGACCATGGCTGTGCCGGCGAGTTGGGGCACATCGCAGTCGACTTCAGTGACCAGGCGCTTCCCTGCACATGTGGAAGCCGCGGTCACTTGGAGACCTATGCGGGGGCTGCGGGAGTGATGTCTCGGCTACGAACGCGGCTTGAACTTTCCGACGCCCGATCGTCGCTTCGGGATCCGGACGCGACGCCCCGCGACCTCGCCGACGCAGCCAACAGCGGCTGCTCGATCAGCCTGGGGGTGATTGATGAAACAGCGGAGTACCTTGGGCGTGCCATCGGAATGCTGGCCCAGTGCGTTGACCCCAAGTGCGTGGTGATTGGAGGCGCCATGAACTTTGGTGGCGACGAATTACCTGCCGGGGCTCGGTTTCTGAAAGCAATCCGAGAGTCGGTTAGGGCCACGACTCTGGTCCAAGTCGGTGGTAACCTGGAGGTGGAGTTTGCCAGGCAGGGTCCGCAGGCAGGTCGGCTTGGTGCCGCCCTGGTCGCTCAACAGCTATCACAAGTTTCGGCAAACATTCGGAACTCGGGCGAGTCCCGAAACGCTAATTGATGTTCGATCGCTTTCAAGCTCATTTGGACTGATCAGCAGTTCGGTCGATTGATTGCCGGCGAGCGTTTCGTAAGAACCTAATGAAGGAACGACTTCTTGAGCACGCGTTTTCACATCGTTGGCATCGGTGACGACGGAGTCGATGGCTTGACAGGTCAAGCCAGGCAACTGATTCAGGACGCGGGTGTGTTGATCGGAAACCGGGGCTTGCTCGACAAGGTTCCCGAATCGTCGGGACGCCGCGTCGAGACCGCGGGTGACCTGGATCAGCTTCGCGAAACGATTCAGTCGCTTGGCGACGAAACGGCCGTTTTGCTCGCCGGTGGCGATCCCCTATTTTATGGGATCGCTCGCTACCTAACGGAGACGTTTGGGAAAGACCAGTTTGAAGTCGTCCCCCACGTCAGCAGCATGCAGCTGGCGTTCGCCCGAGTCAAAGAGAGCTGGGACGACGCCTACCTATCCAACTTGGCCACCCAACCACTGGACCGCGTCGTCGACTCCATTCGAGTTGCCGAGCGTGTGGGATTGTTCACGACCGAGTCGATTCCGCCGTCAGTCGTTGCGGGCACGCTGCTGGACCGCCGCATTGATTATTTCACCGCCTACGTTTGCGAGAACCTGGGCACGCCGGACGAAACGGTGACCCAAGGGGACCTACGCTTCATTCAGCAACAAACGTTCTCGCCGCTCAACGTGATGGTGATGGTTCGCCATCGTGGTGCCGCGGATCGTCCCAGTGGCAGCAAAAAGCGACGACTGTTTGGCAACCCGGACGACCTGTTTTTGCAGTCCCGCCCCAAACGCGGTCTGTTGACCCCACAAGAAGTTCGTTGCATCGCGTTGGCGGAACTGGACCTTACACCGGAGAGTATCGTCTGGGATGTCGGAGCGGGCAGCGGCTCGTTGGCGATCGAGGCCGCTGGGATTGCCCGTCACGGAAAGGTGTTCGCGATCGAAATGGATGCGGAAGACTACGGCGTCATGATCGAGAACGCTTCGATGTTTGACGTACCGTCGCTGATTCCGGTGCATGGACAAGCCCCCGAAGCGTGGCACGACCTGCCCGATCCCGATGCGATCTTCGTGGGCGGATCAGGCCGGGCGGTTCCCGAATTGGTCGATGGAGCTGTCACGCGACTAACGGATGGCGGACGGATGGTGGTCAATGTCGGCAGCCCCGACAACTTGGTCGCGGTTCAGAGTGTCCTGGGCCGGCATCATCTGGAAACCGAAGTCCGCATGATCAACATCTCACGCGGGGTCCAGCAACTGGACCGAGTCCGTTTCGAATCCCTGAATCCGACGTTCCTGATCCTGGGCCGCAAGACGTAGTGGGTCGTCAGGGTCGGTGCTGCACGTCAAAAAGGGGACAGCCCCCAAAAAACTAATGGCGCAAAGGACGCTTCGCATTCATGGGGGCTGACCCTTGTCGCCTAGGGCACCGCCTTGTCGCCTAGGGCACCATGCCGCACTGGCTGGCCGGTTCACAGAACGCGAGCCGAGTTCGGCCGTAGTGGCGGATGTCCCAGGGGCCCCCAACGAGTCGCTCGGAATCGAACGCGATCTCCGTTTCCGCGACGATAACACTGCCCGGCGGCGCGTTGACCTGAGCCAGTTGAATCATGGCGTTGAGTCTTCCGAGTGTTTTGGGATCGTCCCACATCTTGTAGGGCGGGCACACGAACAAGAGCCAAGGGGTGTCGTTTGCGGGTGGCGCCAACAGAGTGCTGCCCAGTCGAAACGCATCGCCCGTCATCACGTGCAGGCGGTTTTCTACTCCGAGTTCATGAGCGGTTTGAGTCAGGAACCGCGTCGCCTTTTGCGACTGATCGATTGCATAGGCCGTCGATGCCCCACGACTCAGCGCCTCGAATGCCAACGCCCCGGTGCCACTGAAGAGATCGATGGCGATCGCCCCCTTCGGGGCCTTCCCCAAGATATTGAAGAGGTTTTCACGAACACTGTCGCGCATCGGACGCGTGAACCGATCGCCATGATACATCACGGTTCGCCCACCCATGTCCCCACCGATGATCCGCATCTTCACCGGCGGTACCTTCTGGCGTCCCTTGCCGCGTTTGGGCGGGGGGGCAAGCGAGTCGTCAACCGGGTCCACGGATCGACGTCGTCGTGTTGACTTGCCGGGCTTCATGGTCGATGGTCATCCTTCGGGGCCGGAGATTGGTCAAATTACCGCTTGAACACCGGCGAATCGACCAAACCCATTGTGAGTTTGGCTCGTAGCGAGAAGTCGGGCCTGAGCTCAGCGATCGTTTGGCAGTTGTCTTACACAGTGTGACGGTAGTTCGCGTCTGATGAAGTCCCCGTACGAATTTGATGCCAGTTACCGCATGCTGACGAACCTGGTGCGTTCCTCGATCGCCGCATTGCTGCTGATCAGTGGGGCGATCGACGCCAAGGCAACCGCGCAGTCGACGGATGACGCGGCGGCACCTGCTGCCGAGGTGACAGGCGATCTTTCAGCGAGCGAGACTGCGGTCAGCGATAGTTCCGACTCCGCAGAAGATACTGGCGATCAAACTGGTCAAACCAAAACAATCCAGCTGACCGAAGCTGCCAAGGCTGCACTCGAAGCCTATCAATCCGACTCGGATTCGCTCAAGTCTCAGATGATGGACATGCGAGCGCTCCACATGCTGTATCAGAATGGAATCGAGCGTAATCCGGAGACCGAGCGGCTGTTTCGGGAACAGCGCGACCTGGTACGTGCTCAACTTCGCAAGACATTCCGCAGTGCCCTCAAGCTTTTCCTCAACGTCCCCGAAAAGGACGCGGCGACCTTTTTGGTGACGATGGTTCAGAATCATGTCTCCAACGGCATCTATGATGAAGACACTTTGCAGGCGGCCGGCTATCTGCTGAACGCGGGGCAACGTCAGCTGTTCCTGCTGTATGCGGCGGGACGCGGTGCCGTGGTCACGGGAGACTTCAAGACGGCTCGACGGATCTATGAATTGATGGCGGAAAAGGATCGCGAGAAGATCGACGACGCCTTTCACGCTCAACTGGATTTACTGGAATCGCAGTGGATCGAAGAACAGGAGCGACGAACCAAGGATGCGGCTGGCGAGTTGCCAAGGGTGCGGTTCGAAACCAGCAAAGGGACGTTCGTGGCGGAGTTGTTCCTCGACGAAGCACCCTCAACCGTCTCACACTTCATCACCTTGGTTGAGGAAGGTTTTTACGATGGCTTGGACTTCTATCAAGTGGTCGACGACTTGTTGGCCCTGACTGGCGATCCGGGCGGTGATGGCAGTGGCGGCAGCGGAAAGTACTTGATCGACGAGAATGAGCGTGAGGGTGCTCGCAATGGATTCCGTGGATCGTTGATGATGGCAAAGTTGCCAGCGGGCGAGGGTGCTTTCATCCCCAATACAGCCAGCAGTCAATTCGCCATCCTGTTCATGCCCGCGCCCACCGTTCGGGAAACCCAAACCGTTTTCGGTCGCGTGATCGAGGGCATGGACGTGGTCTCAAGCTTCAGGCGTGTCGATCCGAACGAGAAAAAGGGCAAGAACACATTGGTGCTACCGCCAGACCGAATCTTTAAGGCTGAAGTCATTCGTCGCCCGGACGCTTTGCCCAGTCCGGTCTACTACGACCACGGACGCTGAAAGAGACCCGACCTGTTCTAGACTCGCGTTTCTCCGGACTCTTCCCAGCCGCATTGTGCGGCTTTCAACACCCGCTGAATTTCCGACTCTAAACTCGCGAAGTGCTCGTGGGCTTCCGGCATCTGGCCGGCTCGCGCGGTCCGTTCCAGGTGGTCTGCAATCTGCGACGCGACGATCGCACCAATGGACAGGCAAGCTCCTTTCAACGTGTGAGCAGCCTTGAAGGTTGCCTCGCCGTTGCCGGAATCCAGCCCACGTCGGATCTGTCCTGTCAGCAGCTCGCTTTCCCCGCGGAACACACTGAGCAGATCGCGAAGTAGTCCCAAGTCACCACCGACGGTCACCTTGGCGCGGTCCCATTCAATCGCATCCGGCATGCTCGCATTGTCGGTCGACGGGACAACTTCGCTTCGGAGGTCAAGAATCGTATCGGTGACATCCGCACCGAGTGAACCTTGTCCCTCCAACAACCTGTCTTCGATCGAAACAGAAGTCATTGGTTCAACCACGTCGCCGACCACGGTTTGCAAGATTTCGTTCAACGTGGAAGCCCGAATCGGCTTGGCGACGTATTCATCCATTCCCGCATCCAAGCAGCGCTGGCGATCGCCCTTCATGGCGTGGGCGGTCATCGCCACGATCGGAATCCGTTCCGTTCCGGTGTTTTCCTCCAGTTGACGAATCCTCTCCGTCGCTTCGTAGCCGTCCAAGATCGGCATCTGCACGTCCATCAGGATCAGGTCAAACTCGGATCGGTCGTCGCCCGTTGCTGCCAAGACCGCGTCGCGACCGTTGGTGACAACCGTTACCGAATGACCATGCTTTGTTAGCACGCCGATCGCCAACTTCTGATTGATCACGTTGTCTTCGGCCAGCAGCACATGAAGAGGGCGAATGTCCGCTTGCGAAGCCTCCGCGGGGACGTTGTCGGACTCGGGACTGGAAACGCCCAAGGTTCGCACGATCGCGTTGAACAGTTCGGACTGTTTGGCCGGTTTCATTAAACGCTCAGCCACTCGCAACCGGGTCAGCGTGCCCCGGTCGTCATTGCGACCTCCACTCGTCAATAAGATCACGGGTGTCTCCGGCAGTTCCGGATCATTGCGAATGCGTTCGATGAAGTCGTACCCACTCAGCTCGGGCATGTTGACATCGCTGACGATCAATCCGTACGGGCGATCGTCACGATGAGCGTCGTGAAGTGCCGTGATCGCTGACTCAGCGGAGTCCACAGATTCCGTAACCAACCCCCAGCTTCCCAGCATTTCATCCAAGATCTTTCGGTTCGTCCCGTTGTCGTCGACCACCAACACTCGCGTTCCTCCCAGCACGTTGATCCCGTTGCGGTGGCGATCCTCCGCATCATCCGGCGCGTGTTCCAAGACGACTTCGAACGTGAACTCGCTTCCCTCTCCCTCGCGACTCTGCGCACTAATGGTGCCGTTCATCAAGTGAACCAGACGCGACGAGATCGCCAGCCCAAGCCCCGTGCCCCCGTACTTTCGTGTCGTCGATGTGTCCGCTTGCTGGAACTCTTCAAAGATTGCTTCGAGCTTGTCTTCGGGGATCCCGATACCGGAGTCGCGGACGCAAGTACGAAGTCCAAGCCGGCCTTCGGGAGCATCGCACGGCTGAACATCGACGTAGACTTCACCCTGCTCGGTGAACTTGATCGCATTGCCCACCAGGTTGACGATCACTTGGCGAAGCCGACCGGCATCCCCGACGACATAACGCGGCAATTCGGGGTCGACCCGCAGGGCCAGTTCCAGCCCTTTCGCATGCGCTTTCAACCCCATCGTCTTCATCGTGTCGCCGAAGCCTTCACGCAGTTCGAACAGATACGGGTCGATGTCCAGTTTGCCCGCTTCGATCTTGGAAAAATCAAGAACATCGTTGATGACCGAAAGGAGTGATTCGCCGGAATCTCGCACCATGGTTAGGAAGTTGTGTTGGGTCGGATCCAGAGATGTTTCCAGAACCAGTTCCGTCATCCCGATGATTGCGTTCAGAGGCGTGCGTATCTCGTGACTCATGTTGGCCAAGAAGTCGCTCTTGGCACGGTTGGCCGCGTCGGCCACGTCCTTCGCGTGCTCCAGCTGTTCGGCGATCAACTTGCGTTCGGTGATGTCGTGGCCGATCCCCACGACCCCAATGATCTCGCCCTTGGCGGTTCGTAGAGGAACCTTGGTGGTCAACAACCAGATCGGAGTGCCATCATCAAGCTGATGAGATTCCACGCGATCTAACAGCGATTCTCCCGTCCGCATCACATTCTGGTCATCGGCAACGTAGTTGCACGCCAGTTCGGCGGGCGAGAAGTCGTAATCGGTCCTACCGAGCATGTCTTCGACACTACTCAGGTTCAACAGCTTGACCAGCGACGCGTTGGCGGTGACAAACCGTCCGGCACGGTCCTTGACGTAAATCAGGTCGGGCACATTGTCGATGATCGTCTTCAGTAGGTCCCGTTCGCGTTGCAGTTCCCTTTCGGCGCGTATTCGTTTCGACACGTCGCGTGAAATGCCGAATGTCCCGATGACTTGACCACTCCCGTCACGAAGCGGGACCTTGGTCGTGCTGCACCACGTGTCTTCTCGGTCGCCGTACGTCTCCCGTTCGATCTTGGCGGTGATCGATTCGCCCGACTCCATCACATGCTGCTCGTCCTTCAGTGCCTCGCGAGCATGTTCGGAATCGAAGAAGTCCGCGTCGGTCTTGCCAATCGCGTCGGCGGGATCATCCAGTCCAAACTTGCGAGCGCACGCATGACTGAGGCGAATGAACCGACTCTCCTTGTCTTTGAAGTAGACCGAGTCGGGCACGGACGCCAACAGCGTGGTGAGCAGGAATCGATCCCACTGGATATCGGCGTCGTCAATTTCGGCCATCGCTGTTCCTGTCATCCTTTTCACACCCAACCGACTCAAACCCCAATCATATCGCGCCCGCCGTGGTCCGATGGCTCTTACACTTTGTGTGATATTTTCACAGATCTGTATTGACCGACGCCTCGTACATGTGAACAATCCACACATCAATCGTGGTGGACTCTTGGACTAGAACCGGAACGATGGACGAACTGAATCGAAACGAGTTGGAGGTGATGCGTGTGGTCTGGGAACAGGACGGGCTCAAGCCTGCGGAAATCCAGGATCGCTTTGGCTGGTCGATCGACAACGGAACGCTGCGTTCGGTGCTGGTTGGCTTGGTGGAGCGAGGACTGTTGCAACGCACCAAGCATGGCAAGGCGTATCACTACTCGGCAGCCGCGACACGCAAGTCCAAGCTCAAAACCGCTGTCGCTCGCATGGCTGATGTGTTCGCCGGTGGATCCAAGTCGGAATTGATCGCTCAGTTAATTCGTTCGGAACGTTTGACCGATGCCGACCTGATCAAACTTCGCGAACTCGCGGATCAATCACTGAGTAGTCCTTCGCGCAAAGCGAAGAACTCGTCGAACCGGTCTCCCAAAGAAACATAGAGGGCAGCTTGCGATGAATGAGACGATTCCTACTGGCATCGTGGCTGATGGTCTGGTTCGTGTTTCGGTACTGCTGGCCGTCACTTGGGCATTTCAGCTGCTGCTACGCCGAGCCAACCCGCGTTTGCGAATCACACTGTGGCGAGTCTCGGTCACCGCTTGCCTTTGCATGGTTCCGTTGACCGTGATGTTAACTGGTCGCCTTGGCTGGTCTCTTCGCGAAGTCCAATCCGCGGTCGCGACCAATCCTGTGATCGAATCATGGCCAACCGTTGGTGCATCAATCGCTTCGCAGTCACCGAACCGCGAGTTCGAAAGTCGACCCGCTGAACCCGTCAACTCAAAGACTCCGCAGCGTGCAGTTCAGAGTTCACACGGTGGGCCGCCGAGTGGAAAAGTATCCGCCGCGAAGCGGAGCTTCGCCCAATGGCTGTCCTGGCCGCTGGTGGCGGCCGGAGTCTGGCTGACGGGATCGCTGATTTGCCTGACCCGCATCGTCTGCCAGGCGATGCAACTACGTCGACTCGTGGCAAGGAGCCGAGACGTTGACCGTCCGTTGCCAGGGCTTTCCAGTCATCGGGCCGCCCTCCGTCTGGTCGACCAATCGATTTCGCCCTGCGTCATCCCCGCGATGCTCAGTCGTCAGTGGCGACCGGTGATCTTGATTTCCCAGAGGCTCTTTATCGAACTGGAACGGCGTGAGCTGGAGGCCGTTCTAGTCCACGAGGCCACACACGTCCGACATCGAGATGCGGGGTGGAACTCGGTCATCGCTGTGCTGCAGGCAATCCTGTGGTGGAATCCGTTGTGCTGGGCCATACGCACCCAGCATCAGCGGGATTGCGAACACGTCTGCGATTGGACGGTCGTTCGCGCTACCGGCGATGGTCAAGGCTACCAGAGACTGCTGGCACGATTGGCTCTCGCGTTTCGCCAAGAGCCGCGCTGGCTGCTTGCTCCCTCGGGTGTGGCCGAGATTGTTCGGCGTGTGGAAATGGTGCTTCATCTCCGTGATGCGTCTCCCGCAAGATTGCGACAGAGTCTTGCGGCTTTGATGTCCGTCGTCTGCGCCGTGGCGGTAGCTTCCGCTCAATCCGCGACGAATCCTTCGGATGAGGCACCGCAATCGGTCGATCCGGTTCAGGCCACTGTCCAGAGAACGCCCGCCAAAAAGGTCGGACCAGCAAAGGCGTTGAAACGTCGTGCGCTACATCATGAAACACCGGAGAGCCTGTTAGATACTGCGTTGCAAGATTTCGACCCGCGACGAGAACCGAGCGATTTGATGGCACAAGCTGAGACGCCGTCGGCGCCTCAACCCAATGCGTCGGACGCCGTTCCGCGGACGGTTCCGCCCCAGCCACCCCGCAAGGATGAGCCACCACGGCCGTTCGTAGTCCCTGCTGTTGAAGTGATGACGAAGCTGAATCACGTCATGGCAACTGGGATTCCAGAGCCGGAATTGCTGGCAGCGGCGACGGCACGA
>JBCCUO010000078.1:0-9230 GCA_039196805.1 Planctomycetota bacterium
AGCAGCGACGTTAAGAAGTGGCGAGCCCGATTGCGTCGTGGAGACATTCGCTGGCAGGCTGGCGCCTAGGTTGAAAATGGAAACCGAAGCAACTGGATTGCAAACCTCGATTCGGACTCAGCCCCCAGCGAAGCTGAATCTGTTTTTGGAACTCCACGGCCAAAGACCTGACGGCTACCACTCGATTGACACGGTGATGGTGCCCATCGATTGGTTTGATGAGTTAGAAGTTTGGCAAACTGATTCTCCCGGCGTCACCTTGGAAGTGGATTGGCTGCCCAGTCGCCCGCATGTGGCCAAGGAATTGGCGATTTCGGACAGCGACCAAAGTTCGGTACTTTCAATCCCAACGGATGCATCGAACCTGGTGGTTCGGGCATTGCAGCGTTTCCTGGATGTGTTTGGGCCGTCGGGTGGTCTGGCGGCAAAGCTTGGTAAGAGGATTCCGGCGGGTGCCGGAATGGGAGGTGCCAGCAGCGACGCGGCTTCGGCCTTACGCTCTGCGGCGCTTCTTCACGGAATCGATCCAACCGATGATCGACTGCTCGCCATTGCGGCGGAGATCGGCTCGGATGTGCCATTCTTTTTTGGGGTGGGTGGCCAAACGACTCGAGCCGCGCGTGCAACTGGGCGAGGTGAACATTTGAATGGTGCTGACCTACCATCAGAATTGAGTTTCTTGGTGGTCTACCCAAACGTTTCGCTTCCGACTGGACAGGTTTATCGGCGTTACGCCACTGATGAACGGGCTAACCCGACGCTGAAACGCGATGTCGCACCGTTTCTGGCGGCACTCGCCTCGGGAATCAGTATTCAGATAGCCGAAAGACTCCATAACCGACTCTCGGACGCGGCGAGGGGGATGACGTCACGGATTGACGAAATATTAGAAATACTGTGGCAATCAGGCGCAAGAGCGTGTCAATTAACGGGAAGCGGCTCGGCATGTTTTGCGATCTACGATTCGACGACCGACGCCAGGGCCGCATGCGACCAAGTTCGGGGGAAGTTGGGCGCGGGACACGTGATTCGTGTTGCGCGTTCCATGGCTGTACCTACAGCCCTCTCCCTACATGGATCGTAACGGGATCGACCAACCCGGATTCAGGCACGTCTATCAACTAGGGAGGGGTGGGCCGTGGAAATCACCGAGATTCGCATCAAGTTAATGGCGGAGTCGGAGGACCGGTTGAGGGCCTTTTGCTCCATCACCATCGACAGTTGTTTTGTTATTCGTGACCTGAAGATCATTGATGGGACCAACGGTCCCTTTGTCGCGATGCCAAGCCGGAAACTGACCGGCCATTGTCAGCGATGTCGGCACAAGAACCATCTTCGAGCGCAGTACTGCAACCATTGTGGGGTCAAGCTGAAGATGGATGTGGCCGCGCACTTGGATTCGCCTCAGAAGCTGTATGCGGATGTCGCCCATCCGATCAACAGTCAGTGCCGCGAAATGATCCAGACGGCGGTGATCGCGGAATTTGACAACGAGCTGGAACTAAGTCGCCAGCCAGGTTATCGATCGCGCTACGACGACGACTTTGACTACCCCGATGCCGGTGACAGTTTTGATGACGCGGAAGTCACCGCCGTGATTGACCAGCCGCAGAATCCCGGACCACCGCGTCCGCACTTTGACGGTGGCCCGGGAGGACGACCCGCCGCGTCGATTTCACGATCTCCCGATGATGCACCGCGGCGCAGCGAACAGCGTCGTGATGAGGGAGATGAAGGCGGATTCGGAGCGGGTGTGTTTTGATCTGACGTCAGGACGATGCTAGGCTACGAGGATGAGTCACAAGCCTGCCGCCGTTCGACCTCCGCAAGTCAGCTTGCGTTTCATGATGCTGATGATGGTCGTGTTCGCGGTCATCTCGGCCGGTTTCTTCTACGCATCGATGGTTCCAGCGGTGCGTGACGATTTGAACGCTTTGGTGGGCAGCAACGAAGCGATCGAAAGCGGCAAGATGAATCGCTTGGCGCACATCGGCTTCATCATGTTCACATTCACATCGCCCTTGCTGATGGCCTGCCTGATGGGCTTGTTCGTGACCGCAATTCGATGGTTCGGTGGCAATCAGAGCAACGCTCGGCCATAGTGCACCTTGATCGGATTAGATCAGCCGCTTAGCGATAGCCGGTCGTTCATCATCGGCCGCTTGGCGCCAGCCTATCGGGTCGTGCAACAGACCCCGACACGCTCGCGCGTTGCGGCTCAATCATCGGCCGCGTGACGGATATCAACCAGCCGCGTGACGCTAGCGCGGAGGCTGCATACGACGTTAGGCAATAGCCCACGGTTGGACCGCGACGCGTCAGTTGCGGGAGAACCGGGCACGATCGCGACACCGGGCGTTTGAATCAACATGCCGAGCGGCATGGCGGCGCACTGTGGCTAATCGGAATTGATCGCTCACCAGAACGAGTCGCTGCTGTCGCCCCATTGCATGTTGATGTAGGGTCCTCGGCGACGACGTCGTCCTGCCCGTCGGGCCTGATGACGCAGCGCCCCTCCAGCAGCATGTGCCATGGCATTGATCAGTACTTGGGTCATCGGATGGGTGGCGACCTTCGTGATCTGATCCATGGTCGACGGCCCCAGTTGGTGGTCCCGCCGTAACTGATCCCAGAGTCGATCAACGTCGGATTCGTGCTGCGCGCGAGCAAGTTCGCCGGCGACATCCACCGACCCACTGAATTGACTTCGGCCCGAATCGAAACCGCTGGCCCGAAAGCTCTGAATCACACGCCCGGCCGCGTCCAGAATTTTCTGTAGCTGAGTCGTCATTCGATGATGCTGCCGCGACTCTTGGTCCAGTGAGTCCTTCTCCAGTTCAAAACCGGAAAGTCGAGCGACGATTTGATCATCGGTCAATTGAATCGTTGTCCGTGCGCGGCGGTCCAGATCGGACGTTCCGAAACGTTCCAGCATGTCACGCAGCAAGCTAACGGCTTCACAATAAAACGGTCCTCGAGTGTCCTCCAGCATCGACAGATCTTTCCCGGCGGTGTCGAACTGTCGTCGAATGGCGTCCAGTTCCGACAGCACGTCCCGACGCTGGCTACGGATCGTTTCGACGGATTCCACGCATTGGGGTAACTGAAGCTGACTTGCAACTCGGTCTCGAATCGCCTCCAGCTTCTTCATCACCAGATCGAGCGCGTCGCGATCTTGCGCGATGATCGTCCGCATCGATTCGGGCGTTTGCTTCAGGAAATCGTAGCTTCGACGTGCCTTGGGATAGTCGATCATCTGGCTTACCCAGCGATCCATCCTGCGTGTGAATCCTCGCTTTTTGTACGCATTGGTTCCATAACCTTGGTCATGCAGGTAGCGGAACAGTGTGCTTTCGTCGTAGGCGGGAAGTTTGCGTGTGGCGTCTTGTTCAATCTCCTTCAAGTTCGCCTCAGCACGCTCGATCGCTGCTTCTGCTTGCGCGGCCTTGTCCGAAAGGTCAGCGAAGGCTTCGTCTTGGTGCAACGCCTGTTCCACCTCCGCCGCGACGGTTTCCTGTTTCCTGATGGCTTGATCGAGCTGATCGTTCACGTCCAGTAGCTGGTCTTCCTGATGTTGTCGCTGGTGGGTCAATGAATCGAGCGACTTCTGCAGCTTGGTTTGTTGATCCGCCTTGCGTTTCAAGATCCGCGACAAGTCGTAACGCACTTCGGCCCAGGTCGACTGGACCACTTCCTGGGTGAGTTCAGGAAGGTAGTGCTCGGCGAGCTTCGCCAAGGCTTGCTCGCGTTTCATTTCCAGCGACTCGCGTTCTTGTTCGCCAGCGCCGGCTGACTGGCGATGTTGATTCAATCGCGATTCGACCGCGGTGTAGGCAGTCATCAGCTGCTGATGAACGACGGAGCCGGGAATCGGCATCGGACACTCACTCTTCAATCGAAACGAATAGACTCAAAACGGCCATAGAGCGGGTCCGGCCAAGAACAAGATGCCGGCAATCGCGGCGGCAGCAATCAGCGTCCCCGCAAGGATGCGTCTTCTCCATACCCAGCAATGGGCCAGGAAGCTCTGGAATCCAGCTTCTGGTTCCTGGTACGTGTGAAGCGTTTCCATGTATTGGCTGATCGCGGCGTCGATCTCGGCTTCGGTGACGGTGTCGCCTGAGAGCCGAGCCGTTCGCAACAGCTTGTCGCGAAGCTGAGTGCGAAGGTCATCGCGGCGAAACATCTGCTCGGCCGTCTCGCGTCGCTCTCGCATCTCGCGGGCCACGTCCATGACACGCAGTGTTTCCTTGAGCGTCAAGTCTTGGCCCGGCATCCGCATCGCGTCGGAACGGGAACGCGTTGCTTGAGCTTGGGCGTGGGACATTCTGATCAGGTCTGGAGAAGAAAGATGCGGAAATCCCAAGTCTGATCAGGTCGATCCCATGACGCCAGTGGGCGTGCCGTTCGGGCGGTCCGTTCCAATGGCAAACCACTCAGAATGGAACCGTGGCGCGATTTCCACACGATTCGCAAACGGCTTCCCTCTCGTCAAACTGTTGATGGCAGCGTTGGCAGTAGCTCTTGGATGCGGAGTCTTCGGGGGCAGGCGGAACAGTCAGCTGATCCCATTGGCAACCACGCTGGTCAAGGATCTGCTGTAACGCGGCCTTTTGAACGTCGGCAGTGTCTCGAATCAATTCGTACGTCAGGGTGCTGGTTGCGTCGCTACTGAATTCGGACGGAGTGGATTCGTGTGGATCCGACAGCGGTTCTTCAGGCAGTGGATACTCGTGGTCCCGAACGACGATGGTGGCCAGCCTTTGAAAGGCTTCGTCGTTCATCGTTGCCGCAGCCAAAGTCAGTGGGTGAAGGTGTTCGAACAGATCACGTGTGATCGCATCAGGCAAACGCATGGCGGTGGCGGGTGACAGCAGAGCGAACAGTGCCTGTCGGGTCCGCGCTGACGCCAGCATGGGGACCAAACGGGAATGGCAAATCATCGCAAAGGTGACCGTCCCCCACCACAGGACGGCGGCGACGATGAGATAGCAAACCGTTACCCATCCGCTTGACGGAACTGGCAAAACGCCAAGATGAAGCATGATCCCGACGACGAATACCCAACCCAAAAACAGCGTGCTACCTGCTTGCACCGGAGGAATCATCTGGCGCCAGCGGTCGACCTTTTCCTGCGTGGCTGCTAAGTCGAACGGTTCGAGCTGCCATTTGTCGATCAATGATTCGCGTGAATCGGGATCTGCATTGGCGTACAGCATCAAACGCATTGCCATCGCTTCAGCGACGGCTTTGGTCCGTGTGCGACAGAGAATGCGGTTGCCAACGACGACGTTGCACTGTTCAAAGTCAACGTCCGTGAGTTCCGCCCAGGTAAAAAAGCGACGAGGTTGACTCGGCCGGTCGGCAAGCAAAGGCGCTGCCAGTTGATATGCCACGACGCCGTCTGGCGAAATCGATAAGGGAAGCGGTTCGGTTAGCCATGTGCAGTCAAAGGGCGCCAACCCGCCGACACGTAGGTTGCCTGTTTCGTTGCCGGTCAGCCGTACCAGTTCGCGCAGGTTCGCCGACTGGCCCCAACGCGTACCCAGTGCGACGACGCCAGGTCGGATCCAAACCAAGCATTCACTCAGATAAAAGATGCCAAGGACAACAAAGATCCATTGGACGTCGGTCAACTCGGGCATCAATCAGTCTGGCCGCGAAGCAAGTCTCGATGAGGTGACGGCCGAAGCGGAGGGGAATCAGCTGGCTTGTTGTCCGCCACCAAGCAGCTTCTTAAAGAACGAACCGACCCCGGCCAAGACCACCACGATGCCAACGATCACTGCCTTACCGCCCTTGGCCAACAGCAAGCCGAGCTTGGCCAGCAGACCGGTTTTCGCCGCAGCTACGGCTGCACCGCCGGCTACGAGTCCCGCCAGGCCGACTGCGGCAACTTTGTCTCCCTTGACCCATTCCGAGTACTTGTTGCCGCTGGTGAACGAATAGCCTTCCAACAGCGACTTCACGGTCGGGACCGCATCGCTGTACGTTTCCGGGTCACCAATCAAGGTCGCTTCCATGACGCCGCGACGCCCAAGTAGGCGAATGTCGTAGTTGATGGAAGATCCAGACGGGAAATCAAGCTTGAGGGCCCAGGTCAGGTTGTTGGTCTGCGAGTCGTAGAACGGCTGCTCTTGCCAACTCATCGCCGACAACTCTTCGGCACCCATCGCACGACGTTGAGCGTTGCCGGCATCAATGCCGGATCGAAAGGTTGTGATTAACTCCTCGGCATCCAATGCCTCGCGGTCCGAATCATCGACATAACCGATCGAGTCGAACTGGAAGACCAGCGTCCAGTCTTCCTGTTCTGACTCCGGCATGATGCAACCCAGCATGTCAGGGTTGCGTGGGTTGCCGTATAGCTCGAGTAGGTCCTGAGTCCCCTTGGCACCGGTGAATCGATAGCCCGCTGGGATTTTGATCTCGGCCATCGTTCCGATTCGCGCCGTCGTGGGACCCGATTCCCACTGAATCGCCAAATAGCGTTTCATCTCGTCGGACAACTCCAACGAAGCTTCCGCCTCGAGAGCCTGCGGGCCCACGTCCTCGTCTTCGGTCTCGGCAAAAGCTCCCGGAGCGGCAAACAACAAGAAAGCTAGTGCGATCAATCGAATGCGAATCCCCGGCGAAAAGAACGCGACAGGCAAAGCGAAGAACATAGAAAGCCCTCCAATCCTTGATCTGGGTACCGACGAAGCGAAGGAAGGGGGAGGCGAACATCGCGAACGTCGGTCCCCCCGACATGCGGGTTACGCTATCCGATGACGCCGCGCCGGTAAAGCGCCATCCGGAATTCGGGGCGGCGATTGTCGGTCGCACGCACAGGCCCTAAGTTGATGGCTTCAGCTTCGATCTTATGTCGTCCGGGAGTATCAACTCGTCATGTCCCAGCAAGCCCAAGCTACCGCCCCCGCGTCCTCTTCGGCCAGCAGCCAGCGCAGCACCGAGTCGATGCGTCAGTATCTGGACCGAGCATTAGAGGTCCTCAAGAAGTTTGGAAGTGAGCGAGGTGTGGAAGCACCTCAGGAACTGATCGGTCTGCTGGAGGACGTCAAGCATTTGGATGAAGCCAAAGTTTTGGCGATTGCCGAAGTGATCCAACACATGAGCGCGTTCAACGCGCTGGTCCGAGAGAACGTGGAGAGCATTCGCATCGGCAATCGCTACATGGACATCACGCAGATGTTCGACTCGATCCGCGAAGACAGCAAGCGTCTGATTGGCCAGCTGGATGATGGGAAGATCAGCAGTACTGAGAAGATTTCGAACTGGTGGATGAAGATGCGTCGGGGAACCCCGAGCGACCGGTTTGAAAAAATCATCGAGGTCTACAGCGATGTGTCGAAGGACACAAAGGACCAGCTGAATCGAGAAGAGGTCATCATGGATGCGTATATCGACTTCCGATTCGCGCTGAAAGAAGCGGAAGTGCTGGCCCGAGAACTGTTCGATGCTCAGGTGCCACGTCTAGAGGCAGCCAAAGACGGCTTGGGAACGGCTCAAGATGCATTGGATGGCTACGCGGGTGAAGAAGAAGGGGAAAAGAGTCGTTTGGAGTTGGCCCGTGATGAAGCCCGGCATCGATTCGAGGAAGAAGACAAAACGTTCCAACTGCTGAAGGACATCGCTGAGAACTTGGAGATCGGATACGACGTTGGCGAGACGTTGATCACGAAGCTGAAGCAAACTCATGACGTGAAAGAACGTGTGTTCCGTCGCGCCGTGACATTCTTCACGACCAACGAGCACGTCTTCACGATCTTAGGGACCGTTTACACCAGTCAGCACGGTTTGCACGAGGTGACTCAGGCGACCGAAGCGATGAAGGAAGGCGTGAACAAGGGGCTGGAAGACGTTGCCGCCTTGGGGCGTGAACTAGAGCGGGCCGCATTGAAAGCCGGCTACGGCAGCACGATCGATCCCGAATCGGTTCAGAAACTAGTCGATGCGATCAGCGGATTCCAGGTCGAGTCGCTGACGATGATCGCTGAGCTACGCAAAGAAAGCGAAGAAAGCACCAAGGCGATTCGCAAGGCCGTGGAAGAGGGAAAGCGAAAGTATCAGAACACGCTCGCCAAATTTGCCAAGGGCGAACTCCACTCGTAGCAAAAGCCGCGGGAGCCTCCTGCTGTTGGCGAGAGCCGAGAAGGTCTGCTAGCGAGTTTCGCTACGGTTTGGCGGCGTGCCAGCTCAAGACTGTTGCGGAAGAGGTGGAAGCCTTTGATGAGGCGACCCATCGTTGTAGCGCCACACGCTGAGGGCCGAAACTCTTGGCGAGGTCCGCTACGGTTTCGGTGCGGACGGACGTCCGTCTCGGATGCTTTTCGGGACTACTCCCGGGAGTTCGCCTTCACGCCGTAGGGATAAGATCCCTCTAGGCTTCCAGATCAGCAAGTTTGACGTCGCCTGCCATCGCTCTCATCTTGTCCATCGCGCGTCGTTCCAGCTGACGCACGCGTTCCTTCGAAACGCCCAGGCGGTCTGCCAAAGCTTGCAGGGTGTGCACCTTGCGATGCGAACCTAGCGAGAATCTGGCACGGATGATGAACTTCTCACGGCGGTCCAAGTCGTTCAGCATCACACTCAATCGGCTGCGAAGTTCGTGCCACCGTTTTTCACTGATCGCGGAAGTGCGATCGTCATCACTTACGTCATAGTCCATGTCCTGCAAACCTCCGACGACCTTCTGTCGTTCTTGTTGCTTCAACACCACGGTGCGATAGGAGTTCCGACGCACCACTTGCGTCGCATAGGTGCTGAATCGAAAACCACGATCGAAGTCAAACTTTTCGACGGCACGGATCAGTGCAACGATTCCGTCGCTCAGCAGGTCGTCGAAACTGTTGTTCGGGTTGACGAACTTTTTGACGATCGAAAAGACCAATCGCAGATTCGCTTCGACAATCCGATCGCGATGCCACTCGGCCATCACGATCAGTCGCTGGATCAACTCCAACCGATGACGGCTGGGGCGATCGGGATTCAGGACGCTTCGATGAGCGGCCGCTTGCTGGAGCAGAAAATTCATCCGCTCGAACAACATCTTTTCTTGTTCAGGCTTCAGCAGGGGTGCCTCGCACAGCCTGCTGAGGTGAATCGGCAAATCAGCACCACTCTTTCGGATCGCAGCTAAACCCAACGCGTTCTCGCGCGGTGACAGCCCCAAAGCGTTTGCGAAAATCCGCTTTCCTTCTCCCTTGGCGGTGAACGAAGCATTGCCGATG
>JBCCUO010000079.1:0-9226 GCA_039196805.1 Planctomycetota bacterium
AACAGATGATTGACGGTCGCGAAGTTCGCCCCCATCGCCATGTCGCATAGGTACTTCTGACCTTCCGGGGAATCGGCTTCTGCGTAAACCAACTGTGGGTCACCGGCTGGAAAGGACAACCCCCGTTTTTGAAACGAGTTCTTGAGCGCACGAAACTGGGACACGGCCAAGTCGTGCCCAAATCCGCGCGAACCACAATGAGATAGGAACGCCACGTGACCGTCTCTAAGACCCCATTGCTGAGCGACGGCCTGGAGCTGGGGATCTTGCGAGACCTGCACGACTTCCGCTTCGCCGAAGTGGTTGCCACCACCGTAGCTACCCAGTTGCCGATACTTTGATTCCAACCGGTCACGCTGATCGCGATGCCGTCCCATCCACTCCAAGCGGGCCGCCAACGTGTCGACCGTTCCGTCCGGTGCGGCGTGATAAGCGTCCTCACAGCGGTCTGCCCAGAACTTTGGAATGCCCAGTTTCTTGAGGACTTGCTTTGATGCGCCTTCGGTTGCGACCTGGAATCCAAGACTGCCGTCCACGCGCCGCGCTTTCTCGGCGTGTCGCTGTCCACGACCCGCACCGGTTGGGACCCGTTTGGCGATCGCTTTGATCAGTTGCCGCCGGACGGTCGTCTCGCTGATGGCATCAGCGGGAAGATTCAGCTGCAGCAAACTCATGCTGCACTTGATGTCGACACCCACCGGCCCCGGATAGACGTGCGATGGCGATGCCATCACGCAGCCCACCGGCGCGCCGTAGCCCACATGAGCGTCGGGATTCAGCACGACGCGTGAAACACCGGGTGCCAATCGGCTGTTGATTGCCTGCGCAAACGTTTGCTCGCCGAAGGTCTCACGGATCGCATCGTTGCCAATCACCGTGATCGATGCATCACCATCACCCACAGGCAAGTCAGCGGTTGCTGGACCGGTCGTCTGGAGCATCTGGTGAGTTGTATCCATCGTGGTCTTCCAGCTTGAGGCTGTTTACTCGGGCCCCGACTCAGGCAGTGTGTCTAGCGGGTCAGCACCACTTTCGAGGAATCTAACCCGCTGCGTCAGCTAGGGAACGACTTGCGAAAACTCCCTCGCTGACCGGCTTGTTGATCTACTCTCCGCCTGAAGCGAGAGCGAGTGGGGATAGGCCCATCGCTGACGCGTCTGGCTGAGAACATGCCGCTAAACTTGCCTCCATCGCCTAAATCGACAAGCCGTGACGCTTCGAGTTGCGAGTGAGTTCACGCAAGCAAACTGACCGAGTCAACTTACAAATGCTAGCGCAAGGCTGAAGGGGAGAGTGTTTTCGGCTCTACCGGGTTCGCGTTAATCGAACCACGGGCGAGCCACGCTACGGAGCGCTTGGCCATGGCTAAGCAATGATGTCGTGGATGACATTTCCGGCGACATCGGTCAGTCGGTAGCGACGTCCGTTGTGCGTATAGGTGAGCGCCTTGTGATCCAGCCCCATCAAGTGCAGGATCGTTGCATGGACATCGTGAACCGAGACCGGGTTCACCACCGCTTTGTACCCAATCTCATCGGTTTCGCCGTATTGGGTGCCACCACGGATGCCTCCACCCGCCATCCACATCAAGAATCCATTGGGATTGTGATCGCGCCCGGATCCCCGCTGCGAAATCGGCATTCGTCCGAACTCGCCGCCCCAGATCACCAGTGTGCTGTCCAGCATTCCGCGCGACTTCAGGTCGGCAAGTAACGCCGCGATCGGTTGGTCGGTCGCTGTGCAATTCTCGCGATGATTCTTGTCCAGCCCGCCATGCGCGTCCCATTCTCCATCACAGTAGGCCTGCACAAACCGAACCCCTCGTTCGACCAATCGTCTTGCCAGCAAGCATTTTTTGCCAAATCCGCGCGTCGTTTCCTTGTCCAGTCCGTAGTCTTGTCGCGTCTCGGCTGACTCCTGCGCCAAATCGACTGCTTCGGTTGCTTCAGATTGCATGGCAAACGCGAGTTCGTAACTGCGGATTCGCGCGGTCAGATCGTCTTCCGCCGGATGCTGCTCGAGATGCTCTTGGCTCAACGATTTGCTCAGGTGCAAAAGCCGGCTTTGACGCGACTCGGTCATGTCGTCCGGTCGCTGCAGGTCCAACAGTGGACTGCCAGTGGTTCGAAACGGCGTGCCCTGAAAGGCCGCGGGCAGGAATCCGCTGGACCAATTCATCGGTCCCCCTTTCGTCCCTTTCTTGTTCTGCATCACAACGAAGCCGGGCAGGTTTTGATTGACGGTCCCCAACCCATAGTTCAACCACGACCCCGCACAAGGGAATCCAGGACGTGGCAGACCCGTGTTCATCTGGAAGAGTGCGGGCGTGTGGTTGGGCGATTCACAGTGCACCGACTTGATCAGTGCCAGATCGTCCACGTGCTGAGCCAAGTGCGGAAGATGCTCGCAGACCCAGGTTCCCGAGTCACCGTACTGATCGAAGGTAAACGGGGACTTCATCAGCGGTCCCGGGTTACCGAAAAAGACGTCAATCGACTCCTTGGGCTGCTTGCCATGCCCGCGTGCTAACTCCGGCTTTGGATCGAATGTATCCATCGCACTCGGCCCGCCCTCCATGAACAGCCAGATCACGGATGTTGCCTTCGGGACAAAGTGAGGCTGCGGCTGATCGAGTATGCCATCCGCTTCCAGCAAACTGGCCAGCGCAAGCGAACCAATGCCACCCCCGGCGGAGGCCAACCATTGTCGACGTTGAAGAGGCATTGTCACGATCTTGCTCTTGGGTTGTGGTCGCAGCTCAGTCGACGTAAACGAACTCGTTCATCAAGAACAGTGCGTGGCAAAAATCGGCCAGCGCGGTCTTCGGGTCGCCCACGGCCAAAAAATCTGATGCCAGCTGTTGTTCCTGCCGCACAGGCGACCGCGCCAATGCCGTTTGATAGGCCAACGTGATTGCCGCCTCATCGTTGGATCCGACTTGGTCACGCAAGGTCGCGGCAAAGTCCACGGCGGCCCCACGGATGTTGGGGTTGTTCATCATCGTCAGGGCCTGCACCGGCACGGTGGTCGGGATACGGCGTCCACAACTAGCCGATGGGTCGGGCGCGTCAAAGGCTTCCATCATCGGAAAGCGGATCGAGCGTTTGACGAAGATATAGAGGCTGCGTCGCCACTGCTGGGGGCCTTCAACGACATCGGCGGGCCACTTGTCGCCCGACCGAGAAGCGATCGCGCCGCTGGGGATGAAGGGTCGAACACCGGGGCCGTACATCGATTGGTTCAATCGTCCACTGACCGCCAAGATCGAGTCTCGGATCGCCTCGGAATTCAATCGGATCGGCACCTTTCGCCACCACAATTTGTTGGCAGGATCGATGGCGCTTCGCTTCGCGTCGAATCGGCTTGCTTGCTGGTACGTCTGGCTGGTCAAGATCAGGCGATGAATCGACTTGAGTTGCCAGTCGTTCTTGATCAACTGGCTGGCCAGCCAGTCCAGTAACCTAGGATGAGTCGGCACTTCGCCCTGCAATCCAAAGTCGTTGGGAGTGCCGACCAGTCCTTTCCCAAAGTAACCTTGCCAGATGCGATTGACGATGACACGCGCCAGAAGCTCTCCGGCGCCATCGTTAGTATCGGTGATCCAGGTCGCTAAAGCGGCTCGTTGGGCAGTGGTCTGGCCAGAAACCTGACGTCGGCATTCTTCGTGGAATTGCTCGGCAGATTTGTCGGCCATCAGGACGGACAGGAAACCAAGCGACACTTGATCGGCTGGCAAGCCGACATCCCCTCGCTTGAGCAATCGCACGGGCACTGGCTTCCGCCCCCGGTCGACGGTGTAGAGCGCGGGTTGGGCTTGCCAGCTTTCACGCAGCGACTGGACCTGCTCTGCGGCGGCTTCCAACGCGTCCAAGACCCGTCGGTCTTCCGGGCCTAACCAGGCTCGCCACTCGCCATCGTCGAAAACCAGATGCTTGCCGTATCGCCGATGAGCCGACTTTGACTCAGCCGGGTTGCGTTGCGGCTCTGAAAGCCATTTTCGTTCGTCTTCGGTGCAATCGATGGCCTCCAGCTTCTCGGCATAGAGCTTGGCCTTGCTGCGTTTGGTCCAGACATCCAGTTCTCGGATCGGCCGCACTGGGGGACTGTCCTGACATTCGATCGAAGCGAACGCGGATACCATTCGATAGTAGTCTCGGGTTGGTATCGGGTCGTACTTGTGGTCGTGGCATCTGGCGCAACCCACGGTTAGTCCCAAGAACGCTTGACCGGTCGTCGCGACGATGTCGTCCAACTCGTCCGCACGAATCTTGAGGTGAACTTCGTCGGGTGCGGTCGGCGCCGCACGATTCTTGGGGCCGACCGCCAAGAAGCCAGTGGCCGTGACCGCATCGGGGTGATCGGGCGCGAGTTCGTCGCCGGCGATTTGCCAGCGAACGAATTGGTCAAACGGCATGTCCTGGTTGAACGCCCGAATGACGAAGTCGCGATATTGATAAGCGTTCGGTTCGTCTTGATCACTTTCATAGCCACGACTGTCGGCGTAGCGAACGACATCCAACCAAATCCTGGCCCAACGTTCGCCGAAAGCGGGAGACTGAAGCAGTTGGTCGATCCGTTCCGTCACGTCGAACGCTTCGTCCGAGGAAGCCAACTTCTGGACGTCGCCCGCCTGAGGTGGCAATCCGGTCACGTCAAACGTCAGCCGTCGCAGCAATACATGCGGCGATGCCGGACCGTTTCGTTGGATACCCGAATCCTGCATTCGCGCATCGACGAAGCGATCGATTGGGTGCGCGGCATACGCATCCGGCGGTGCCTGCTGTGAAAGTTTCCGAAACGCCCAGTGCCGGCGATCCGAATCAGTGACTTGCATCTCACCGCCGGGCTCATCAATCACGTCGGCAGTTGAGGGCCACGTCGCACCTTGATCGATCCAGGTGACCAATGTGGAGAGCTGCTGAGCGGACAGCCTTGGACCGTCGGGCGGCATCCGCTCCCCTTCGTCGCGCGATACAATTCGACGAATCAATTCGCTGTCGGCGGACTCACCCGGGACGATCGGCCTCTCACCGGAATCCGCTTCACCAAACACGCTTCGCGAAGAGTCGACTCGGAATCCTCCTCGCCGTTTGGTCGCACCGTGGCATTCCAAGCAGTGCTTCGTAAGCAGCGGCTGCACGTCGCGTGTGAAGTCGATCTCAGCGGTTGCACCAATGGGGCCGCACGCGATCCCTAGCACCATGAGCGCCATGGCGAACATCGTGGTCGTTCGGCGAGATTGCTTTGCGGGTGCCAACATCAGATTGATCGCCACGTTGCTGAGATGGGCCGTGTAAGATTGCTGTGAGCGTCGCTGGCATGCCCGAAACAGACTCAAGAATGACTCCAGTCGATGATTAGACGTTGCCAACCGCCTGGCCCGATGATGCGGACCGTTTGCTTCATCCTGGCAGTCATGACAGGCCTGGTTGTCAGTCGATCCGCCCTTGCCGACCGACCCAACGTGGTCATTGTAATGGCTGATGACATGGGCTTCAGTGATATCGGCTGCTTCGGATCGGAAATTGAGACCCCAAATCTGGACCGGTTGGCATCGCGAGGAGTCCGCCTGACCCAGTTCTACAACACAGGCAAATGTTGCCCGTCGCGGGCTTCGCTGTTGACCGGGCTGTACCCCCATCAGGCGGGCGTCGGTTGGATGGTCAGCGGTGATCTGGGCCGTCCCGGCTACCGCGGCGATCTGAATAAGCGCTGCGTCACGCTTGCCGAAGTGCTCGGATCGGCCGGATACCGCTGCTACATGACCGGTAAGTGGCACGTCACGCCATGGGACTACAAGCGAGACCAAGGACCAACGCACAACTGGCCGTTGCAACGCGGGTTCGACCACTGCCTGGCTACGATCAACGGCAGCGGAAACTACTTTGGCCAGGGATCGTTGGTTCGTGACAACGTGCGGACCAAGATCGATCCTCCGCGGTACTACACGGACATCATCAGCGATCAGGCGGCTGACTATGTGCGGCTTGCGGCTGACTCCAAGGATCCTTTTCTGTTGTACGTCGCCTACACGGCGCCCCACTTCCCGCTGCATGCCAAAACGAACGACATTGCAAAGTACCTGGGCCGATACATGGATGGCTGGCAGTCGATCCGACAGCAGCGTTTTGCTCGCATGCTGGACCTTGGTCTTGTTGACCGATCGTGGAAGCTTTCTCCAAGCGATGCACCGGATTGGAATCGACTGTCGGATGATCAGAAGATCCTGTGGGACAAACGAATGGCGGTTTACGCGGCGCAGATCGATTGCATGGATCAGGGCATCGGTCGCCTGATCGAAGCGCTTCAGCAGAGCGGTCAGCTTGAGAACACCCTCGTGCTGTTTCTGTCCGACAATGGTGGCTGTGCCGAGCTAAAGAATCGGTCCGACCGATCACTTGGTGCATTGGGTACACGTCGATCGTATGAATCGTATCGCCGCGAATGGGCCAACGTCAGTAACACGCCGTTTCGCCGCTACAAGCGCTACGCGCATGAAGGCGGCATCGCAACTCCCTTGCTCGCCTCATGGCCCCAGTCGATTAAGCCCCGCAAGACTCCGGTTCGCGATCCGGCGCACATCGTCGACATCATGGCCACTTGCGTGGATGTGGCACAGGTGGACTACCCGATGCAGTTCAGCGGCAACACCATCACGCCGATGGAGGGCATCTCGCTGCGGCCTTTGCTCGAAGGTAAGTCTTTGCCAAGACCCCATCCGCTGTGCTGGGACTACGAAGGCAACCGGGCGATCCGGGATCGCGATTGGAAGCTGGTGGCCGATGGACTCCTGGGAGCCTGGGAGCTGTACGACCTGAAAACCGATCGCACGGAAACAACCAACCTGGCATCCATCCATCCCGAGATCGTCGAAGAGCTGTCAAGCAAGTGGACCGCTTGGGCCAAACGCTGTGATGTGCTGCCTCTGGACGGGCGCACCAAAGCCGCGCGACTCGGGTCGGCGGTCCCGCCGGCAGAGTAGTGGCCCTGAAGTTGCGATGGGACGATCGGGTGAGAACATGATATGGCTATCTCGCGTGCTATTGCTTCTCGCCTTCGGTCTGTTTTGGGGAGGACTCACTTTCTATACAGGCTTCGTTGTCCGAATCACGCATGATGTTCTGGCGGATCCCTTTGACGGAGGCCTGATCACACAGCGGGTGACCGAAGTGCTACAGATGCTGGGCATCGTCACACTGGTGTTGATGGCGCTGAACGGGGTGATGGTGACTCGCTGCTTTCCCAAGTACGGATACGCACTTCTGGCCTGTGCCTTGTTGTTGGGGGTGTCGCTGACGGGGCTGTTCGTCGTTCACAACCACCTAGACACGATCATCGACATTGCTGCGGGCGAAATCACTGATCGCGATCGATTTGTTGTTGGACACCGTCGCTACAACCAACTGACCACCGTCGAATGGTTGGCGACGTTGGTATACCTTCCGATCACCGTCTTCGCATGGCGTTCGATCGATGCTCGCGTCACCAAACCGTAGCGCGGACGCCAAAGCGTGGCACGGCTCTAAGGCAATATCCGTCACGTCTCGGGTTCACCAAGATCCACATCGTCGGGCCAGTCGAAGGTGCCCACATCCATGAAGGCGTTGCACTTGGGGCAGTTCTGAGTCGTGCCGTCTTGCGAAGCCGGAAACTCACTGAAGGCACCGCAGTCTTCGCACTCAGAACTGATCGAGGGAGCGTCCTCCAGTTCGCGCAGTTTGGCCCGTTTGTTTTCCTCGAACTGGGCCAGCAGCTTGGCGGCTTGCTGCTTGTCGGCTCGCTGGACAAACACCTTGGGCTGATGGAACTGGTTCACCAATCCAAACGCGCTCTGTCCGGCGCCCGAATGATCCTCGACCGCATGGGCCTTCACGCCATGGAAGGTCAACCAATTGACGATAGCATGGGCTTCGGCGTTTCCTTCCGCGATGTAAGCGGCAATCGGATCTTTCAGTCCCATGACGATTCACATGGTTGGCGGTCTAACAGTCATCTCACTCAGGCGATGAAAAGAGAGCTCGATAATCTTCTCGGCCAAGCAAGACGAGTCCCCAAAAGCCAAACGGGATCCCAAGATAACCCAACGGAGAGATGAACGGGACGCATGAGAGTCCCATCGAGGCCTTTGCCCAACGATAGGACTTTCTGTGTGCCATCTGTGCCGCACCGATGCACTGAACCAGATGAATCAATAGAAGAACGAGGCCAACCCACAGCATCACGGACGTGCCGTTGCGAAGAAAGACGAAGACCTGGTCGACGATCAGGATCACGTCAATCACCGAGTGAACGGATGACATGATGATGATCGCCGTCGCCGGACGTGACAGCCGTTTCGTCACATCCGGATCCTCGGAATCGCAAGAAGCCATTGGCGGTGGAGTATACGGATTGGGTTCCGTCGTCATCCTCAAGTCCTTTGGTAGCTACCAACGTCGGAATCGAAGCCGACGGGTAGCTGTCACTGATCGCCTCGCGGGGGCGAGCCAGGTAGTAGCACGGCACATGCGTGAGGGTGTTTTGAAGCACCCTCCAGTTTGCGCAATCTGGCGGCGTGCCGGCTTGATCAGTTCCCTTTTCTGGTGTCGACGATGCGAGTTCTTGGCTTGGCACCGCCCGCATTAAGTCTTCCGATAAACTCCAAGGCCGTCTGCAGTTGTCGATCGGTTCCTGACGCCACTTCGTCTTTCGTGTTCTTGACCCAGTAGTCGGGGACGATGCCAATTCCCTCCCAGCAGACGCCGTCCATGTCGCGAAACAGGTTGACCGGAATTGAGACCCTCCATCCATTCGGTAGCTGCTCGGGAACCGAGTCCGCCATGACTCCTGCCGTCGTTTCACCCATCAGGACAGCGTGTGGGATCGAACGCATGGCCAACGTCATGTTCTCGGCGGCGCTAATTGAACGATCGTTGATCAACACGACGATTGGACCGGTGAATTGCGTTGGACCCGCCGGCTTGAGTCTCCAAGTGACCGGCTTGAAGAACTGCATTGGCGAACGGCCAAACCTACGAACTGCGACGGTCATGTAGGGTCTTGGTTTGGTGACCAACCGACTGCCGATCACTTGACCGACTCGATCGTCCCCGCCGCCGTTGTGACGAAGATCAATCACTAGGCCCTTAACGTCATCCAGGTCGGCGAGTGCGGCGTCGATTGCGCCGGCGGACGCATCCACATCCTCAAAACGCTCGATCCTGACATAGCCGACGGTCTCGTCCAT
>JBCCUO010000080.1:0-9213 GCA_039196805.1 Planctomycetota bacterium
CCGTATCACACGCTCTTGACCTGACCCGACTTAGCGGAATCCATGGCCGTTCTGATTCAACTTCGCGAGGCGCACAAGCGGTTTGGTGACCAAATCCTGCTTGATGCGGCGGATCTTTCGCTGACCGAGAACGTCAAGGTCGGATTCGTCGGCCGCAACGGAGCCGGCAAGTCGACGCTGCTGAAGATCTTGCTGGGAGAGGAGGAAGTCGAGAAGGGCGAAACCGTCTATCACCCATCACTTCGGGTGGGCTATTTGCGTCAACACGATCCCTTCAAAGAGGGCGAATCGGCGCTCGATTTCCTGGTCCGCGACAGCGGCGCTCCCGAGTGGCGATGCGGCGAGGTGGCCGGGCAATTCGAACTCAAGGGCGAAGCACTCGAGGGCCCCGTCAGAGCCCTTTCGGGAGGCTGGCAGACGCGGGTCAAGCTGGCGGCTCTGTTGTTACACGATCCGAATCTGCTGATGCTGGACGAGCCGACCAACTTCCTGGACCTGCGAACGCAGATCCTGCTGGAGCACTTCCTGCGCGACTTCAATCGGGCGGCCCTGATCGTTAGCCACGATCGAGCCTTCCTGAAGGCCACCTGCAGCCAGACACTGGAACTGGCCCGCGGCAAGCTAACGATGTTTCCCGGCAAAATCGACGCGTTCTTGCAGTATCGTGATGAACGCCGCGAACACGATCGCCGCGTCAATGCGACGGTCATCGCCAAGCAAAAACAGCTGAAACAGTTCATCGACAAGAATCGAGCCAACGCGTCGACCGCCAGCCAGGCGCGCAGCAAAGCCAAGCAACTGGAAAAGCTGCAAACGACCGAAATCGAGGTCGATGAACCAACCGTACACATCCGGGCTCCACGCGTCGAACCCCGCAGCGGAACGGCGATGCGATGCCAAGGCTTAGCGATCGGCTACCCCGACCATCAAGTGGCCGACAGTATCCACCTGGAGATCGAGCATGGGGAGCGAGTCGCTATCGTCGGCGACAACGGGCAAGGCAAAACCACCTTGCTGCGCACCCTGGTCCACTCGCTGGATCCGCTGACCGGGAGCCTCAAGTGGGGCCACGGGGTCGACATCGGGACCTATGCCCAGCACGTTTACACCAGCTTGGATCAGCGACAATCGGTGTTGGAGCATCTGGAGTACGCGTCCGACTCGGATACCACGCGGCAGGACCTCTTGGCGATGGCCGGATCACTGCTGTTTCGCGAGCAAGCGATCCAGAAAAAAATCAAGGTCCTCAGCGGTGGCGAACGTGCCCGATTGTGCATGGCCAGCCTGCTGTTGGGCACGTCCAACGTGATGGTCCTGGATGAGCCGGGCAACCACTTGGATGTGGAAACGGTCGAGGCCTTGGCCGATGCACTTCAGAGCTACAAAGGCACCGTGATTTTTACAAGCCACGATCGACACTTTGTCCGACGGGTCGCAACACAAGTGATCGAAGTTCGCGACGGCAGCGTGAAGGTCTACTACGGCAGCTACGACAAGTACCTGGAGACGGTCGAAAAGGAAGTCGATGACGGTGAACGAGAACGCAACGCCAAAAAGGGTGCCGGCGCGGGCGGCGGAAAACCGAAGGGCAAAGCCACCGACTATCGCCAGAATCAACGCGACCAGCGGCGTGCCGACAAAGAACTGAAGAACCTGGAACGCAAGATCGCGCGCCTGGATGATGATAAGAAGGCACTGAACCAAGACCTGATGTCATGCACCGATCCTGAGCAGGCAGTTAAGCTGCATGAACAGATGACACAGATTTCGGACCAGCTTGCCGAGTTGGAAGAAAAGTGGCTTGAGCTGAGCGACTTTGGGTAAACGAAGTGAGCGAAATCGCAACAACCAATACGACGCCTGACGTGCAGCCTGCCGTCAATCCGCCACCGCTTCGGATTGGGGATCTGATCATCGATCCGCCCATTCTGCAAGCCCCAATGGCCGGATTCACCAACGCGGCATTCCGCCAGATCGTGCGTGACTTTGGCGGTGCCGGCCTGCTTGCGACCGAAATGGTGAACGCTCGCGGGTTCGTTTGGTTGGACGAAAACGAAGCCGAACACCCCGATCGGCTCTGGGGCGTCGCCGACGAACCACGTCCACTGGCAGTGCAGATCTGGGACAACGATCCCGACACCATGGCCAAGGTCGGCAAGCGTCTGGCCGAGGAGTATCAGGTCAGCGTCGTAGACATCAACTTCGGCTGCCCCGTCCGACAGGTGACCGAGAAAGCGCACAGCGGCAGCTACCTGCTTCGCGAGCCTCAGCGGATGTTCCAGATCATTAGCCGACTGGTCCAGGTTTGCTCACCCACACCCGTGACGGCTAAGATTCGATTGGGATGCAGCCCGGATAACATCAACTGCAACGAGGTCGCTCGCGTGGTCGAGGAGGCGGGCGCGGCCGCTCTGACCGTCCACGGCCGTACAGCCAAAGACATGTTTCGCGGCTGTGCGGACTGGGACCGAATCAGCGAAATCAAATCTCACTTGAAAGCAATTCCGCTGATCGGCAATGGCGACCTCGATACGGCCCAGAAGGTGGTCGCGGCCTTCCGTCAATACAATGTCGACGCTGTCATGATCGCACGCGCCTGTCTGGGGCGCCCCTGGCTATTCGCTCAGGCCGCCGCCGCCATCAGGGGACAACCCATTCCACCCGAGCCGACGCTGGTTCAGCAGAAAGACGTCATGCTGAACCATTACCGTCTGGTGGTGGAGCGATTTGGAGAAGAGAAGGGGACGGTGCTGATGCGGAAGTACGCCTGTTGCTATGCCCAAGGCAAGTATGGTGCCCGCCACTTTCGCAGCCACGTCGCCAAGGTCTCGACTGCGGATCAGTTCCACCAGGTCGTCCGTGACCACTTCCCGGCGGAACCGGGGAACGACACTGATCAACCTGCGAGAGACGTCGATCTAATTGCTGACCAATGTCCACCCTCCCGCCTGCAGGAGGGTCGGACGCAGTAGCGGCCGGGGAGGGCCCTCGTCCCTTTGCATTCGATGGCTGTCAACTGCCACTGGTCCGCAGCTGATAGCCACCAGGACACGTCATGAAGACCCTGATCATTCAGCACGACGCCGCCGATCCACCCGCGCTCGCCGGCGATGTCGTCAACCAACTCGGGCACACCGTGCAAATCCTTCGCCTGGATCGGGGCGACGAAATCCCTACCGAAACGGACGCCCAATTGCTGATGACCTTCGGCGGCGGGTTTTCACTGGCGCTCGAAAAACCGCCACCGTGGGTCGAGCGGGAATGCCGTCTCGTGCGTTGGATGGCCGAACAACAGCGACGCGTGCTGGGCATCTGCCTGGGAAGCCAGCTGGTGGCCAAGGCGTTGGGAGCGACCGTCACACGCAACGCCGAACCCGAAGTGGGCTGGCATCCGGTGCGGCGCACCGAGTCAGCGAAAGGACGGATTGCGGAATGTTTCCCGGCGGGCGACCTGACCGTGTTCCACTGGCATCGCGACACGTTTGGCATCCCGCCGGCCGCAGACCACATTCTCCGTTCAAACGGCTGCCATCACCAGGGCTTCGTGATTGACGATCGAATCGTCGGCCTGCAGTTTCATTTGGAAGCGAGCGCCAAGACGGTCACGACCTTCATGGCCGTCTCTCAGCTCTGGCGAAAGCAAGCCGCTCACGTCCAGCCCCGCGAAGAGATCGAACGAGGAATCGAGACGTACTTGCCAAGGCAACGTGAGGTCTTGACCGACTTGCTGTCGACGTTGACCCTAAGTTGATGAGAACACTCTGACTCAGCACGACGGTTCACTCTCCCGCTTTGAAGCGTCAGTGACTGTTTGCGCAGGCTGCGGCCGCGACGTTGAGACAACCTAATCCACCCGACCGCAGCCTTCGCCGGAAGTTCCGTGGCGTCACCCGGGGCTAAGTTCCGTCACCCCATCCGTCGCTGGATCGCTGCGGGGTCCGCCCATCGGATGGAAGACTCGTGAAGATCCCGCTCCTTGCGTCATGGAAAAGTGAAGCTGTCTTTTATCACTCAAGCATTCGCTGGCAGTAGCTTCTGAATCCCCGCATGTCATCGGGAAGCTCCGGTCCATCGCTTGGACCCAAGATCAACGGCCCGCTCTCGGGATCCCGCGCCGGCAAGCCATGACTGCCCCTGACGAGCCTGGCGTCCAAAGGAATCACGTCCATCCGATAGCGCAACCCAAGCAACTTCTGAGCCACACGAGCGTAAGCGCGAAAGCGACTTGTCATGAAGAGTTCGACCGGGTCGTACCCCGGTTTGCGGTGAATGTCGACCGTCCGAGCAAAGTCGGGAGCGTTCCGGTCATCTTCCCAGTAATAGTACGTGAACCAGGCATCGGGTTCGGCCAGCACGATCAACTCGCCGCTTCGCGGGTGATCCAGCTCCAACTCTGCCGGTTCGACCACGGCGGCAACCCCAGGCGCGGACTCCAGGACGCGCCGCACCGCTGACTTCAACCCCGAATCACGAACGTAGACATGGGCAACCTGGTGGTCGGCAACGGCGAACGCCTCCGACTCGCCCGGCATCAGCATCTCCCCAAAGGGCCCACGTCGGATCCCCAACATCTCGGACTGACGGAGGATCCGATTGAGGTGAACGGGACGACTGGCCGGCGTGAGTCCGTATTCGGAAACCACCACCACGCGAGCCCCCACCTGATCGGCCGCTTCGATCACGCGAGCAGCTGCCGCATCCACTTCCGCCACCCGTGCGGGATCATGATCGGGAGAACGTTGGAAGTCATAGTCCAAATGGGGCAAGTAGCAGAGCGTGAGCTGAGGTCGCTGCTGACGCATTACAAGAGCCGTCGCGTCGGCAATCCAGTCGCTGGCGGGGAGCCCCGCCGCCGGGCCCCAAAACGAAAAGAAGGGAAACGGGCCAAGGTGATTGGTTAGGCCACAACCGGTTTCATCGATGATGTCAAAGACCTTCGAGCCGTCGCAACCGTAGTGCGGCTTGGGCGTGGCCCAGTAACGGCAGCGCGAACCTTGGTTGAACCACCAAAACATCTTCGCCGTTTCGATGCCGTCGTACAGCTTGTCCGACTCGATCAGCGAGTTGGCTTGCTGCCAAAACCGAATCTCTTGGGTGTCGCGAAAGTACCACCCGTTACCAACAATCCCATGCTCTCGAGGCGACTTGCCGGTCAGCATGGTGGCTTGGCACGTCGTCGTCACCGCCGGCGTCGGACTGGCCCAAGGCCTGGCCTGACCCACCGCCGAGATCGTCGGCGCGTGCCGCAGCAACTCCGGTGTCAGACCAACAACATTCAGGATGCAGAGTGGTTTCATACAGTTGGTAATCGCCAGCGACCTCAGGACGGTACAAGCAATGCCTTGAAGCGTCCTCCGGTATCAGGCAACGTGAGTGCCGTCGGCACGTGCCAGTCGATTCTCTTTGTATCGCACCCAGTATTCGTCAAGCGCCCGCTTGACCACGCCGCTTAACAGAAAGACGCCAAGCAGGTTAGGGAAGCTCATTCCCAGTAGCATCAGGTCACTAAAGGCAAGAATGTTTCCCTGAGTAACGATCGATCCCAGCATGGTGAAGCCCAGGAAAATGATCTTGTAGGCAGTTGATGAGCGTCCACCGAAGAGCTGGGTCCAACAACGCTCGCCGTAGTAGGACCAGCTAATGCAAGTGGAGTAGGCAAACAAGACGACGGCGAAGTACAGCACGTAGCGAAACCAATCGTGCCCACCAACGACAAACGCCTGCAGTGTCAGTGACGCGCCCTTGTCCCCGTCGATGACATCTCGCATCGCCGGGTCGGCGTAGACGCCGGTGACCACGACCACCAAGGCGGTGACCGTGCACACGACCACGGTGTCTATGAACGGTTCCAGCAGAGCAACGATGCCCTCACTCACTGGGTCATCCGTCTTTGCAGCCGAGTGGGCGATGGCTGCCGAGCCGACGCCGGCTTCGTTGCTAAAAACGGCCCGCTTAATCCCGATCACCAAGACGCCAAGAAAACCACCAAAGGCCGCATCTGGCGCGAACGCCGACGACACAATCGTCCACGCAGCCAACGGGACCGCTGACGCATTCATCACCAATATGTAGATGGCTGCGGTCATATAGGCCAAGCACATGAAGGGAACAATGCGACCGGCAACACTCCCGATGCTCTTGATCCCGCCAACAATCACGATGCCAATCGCAAGCACCATGACGATGCCGTAGATCCAGGGGTACTGGTCGAGTACCGGGAAGTCATTTCGAATCGCATCAAGCGACTGCCCAATCTGAAACGAGTTGCCACCGCCAAAGCTGGCGCAGATGCAGAGGACCATGAAGGCGACCGAGAGCACTCGCCCCAACGTCTTGTAGCCAAGGTCAGCAAGCCCCAAGTTGAGATACCGCATGGGACCACCAAGGACGTTCCCAGAAACGTCATTGGCTCGGTAAAGTTGCCCAAGCGTGCACTCGGCGAACTTGGAAGTCATGCCAAGCAGTCCCACCGCAATGATCCAAAACGTTGCACCGGGGCCCCCGGTGCCAATCGCGATCGCAACGCCGGCGATGTTCCCCAATCCCACCGTTCCTGAAAGCGCCGCGGATAGAGCTTGAAAGTGAGACACCTCTCCCGGTTCATCGGGGGTGTCATAAACGCCGCGAACCAGGTCAATCGCGTGACGAAATGCGCGGAAGTTGATGAACTGCATCTTGATGGTCAAAAAGATCGCTCCGCATGCCAGCCATACGACGACAAACGGAATCGAAGTTCCCAGCCATTGACCTGTCCAAAAATCGAAAAACAAAACCGCGGCAACGTTGTCGACAACCAGGGCTCCGAATTGGCGATCAACCTCCGTCATCCATGATGTCTTCGTTTCGCCGCCGTCTTCGGCATCCTCCGCAGCGTCTGGTTCTGTCGTTGGCGCCGAATCACTCCCAGACTCTGCCGCAACGGTCTGCTGAGTGGTCGTTTCGGTCGCGACCACTGCGTCAGGGCCGACAACCGCCTCGGAACTCGACGACTGCGCCCGCGCGGACGACGCCGATATCGAGACGAAGCACGCGAGAAGAAAACCGACCAGCAGCCTTTGAAGCAAATCGTTCCGACGTGAGACCGCGTCGGTGCGGAGAGCGGTGGTCGCAGGAACGAATGACGCACACGACATAGAATCGACTTGGCTCGCTGGATGGATATCGAAATGAGGCCGTGACCAGCCCCCTGGCTCGATACCATACCCAATTCGCGACGCCGAGCGAGCGTGCGGAAGTGGTCAGAGGCGGGCTCGAACCGCCGACACCGGCATTTTCAGTGCCGTGCTCTACCAACTGAGCTATCTGACCGAGTCAGTCCAAAGGCGGTCAAGGGACCGCACGATTGACCGCGAGTCGCAGAGTCTAGTTTCCATACCGAGACTTTCCAGCCTGCCCCTACAGCACGATCGTCGGGCGACCGAATCCCCTTGTGACGACAAACTCGCGATTCGCGAAGCCCGGATCGTAGGGTATGATGCATCCCAGCGTCAATCGGTTCGCTGAAGTGAGCTGATCGCCGCAAGGACGACCGAGTCGCTTCCTCTTTTCACCCCACCATGGTCCCACATCGCCACTTCCACAGGGCGATGTTCGTCCCTGATTGTTCGGCGATCGCGTCATTCGTCGCCCTCAACCGGGTGGCGAGCCACGGTGTTTATTTGACGTCCTGATGTATTTCGTAGCGTTCGGTTTTGGCTACGTCGCAATCGACCACCCTCGTCCATGACAAATCGTCCATGGGGATTTGAAGCCATGAAAGGTCTCTTGTTTGCCGCCGTGCGAAGCGGGGTGGTTCGATTCGTGCTGGCCCTGGCGGTCACGCTATCGTTGGCCCCGTCGGCCCAGGCCTACACGCCGAGTGACCCGGTCGTGCTTGACATGGTCAAAAAGGGGGCGAACTACCTCAATAGTCCTGCGGCGAATCAGCTGTTCAACTCTGGTTTCTACGGCGATGGAGAACGCGTCCTTGTGGCCTACGCCCACTACAAGGTGGAACACGACCCCGACGCGGCCGTCGTCAAACGGGGCCTCAGCTACGCCCGAAAGATCGCCAAGGACGCGGCGGCGTCTGGGGAAGCAGGGCACACCAAGGTCGTGTACGCGGTCGCATGTGCAATCTTTCTGCTGGTCGAAGTGGATCCGCAGGGATACAAGGCTGAAATCGAATCACTTTTGCGGTCCCTTCAATCGCTTCAATTGCCCAATGGTGCCTTCACCTACCCAGGAGAACGCAACGGCGACACGTCGCAGACCCAATACGGGTTGCTCGCCTACTGGACCGCCGATCGGGCCAACTTCAAGGTCGATTATCAGCGAGTTCAAGCGGCCGGTGGTTGGCTTCTGCGTGTGCAGACCCCTGACGGTGGCTGGCCCTATCACGGAAACGATCCCGGTCCGGGTCGTCCCCGCACTCCGCAGCGTAAGGTCGATGTGTCGATGACGTTGGCCGGTGGCAGCAGTCTATTGATCGCCGGCGACACGTTGGGAGCGTGGGGCGACACACGGAGCGACCAGGGCACCGATATCGTCGGCATGCCCGAAGCGGTCAAGATCTATCGAGAAGACAATGCCGCTCAGCGACGCAGCCGCATCACGGTCCCCAAAGAACCGATCTTCCGTTCGATTGACCAGTGCTACGGCTACCTTGCCGCGCACCCCTACACACGTCCCAAGCGTTCCGACTGGTACTACTACCAGCTCTACACGTTGGAGCGATTTGAAAGCTTCGTCGAGATCGCTAACGGTCGACCGAAGGACCCCAGCCCTGCCTGGTACAACGCTGGCGTCGAAGAACTGAGACCGTTTCAGGACGCTTCGGGGCGTTTCGGTGGTCCCTCGTACAGCAATGTCCATGTCAACACAGCCTTCGCCATCCTGTTTCTCATCCGCAGCACACAAAAAGCGATCTTCAAAGTCAGCAGCGGCGCGTTGGCGGGCGGTCGCGGCCTAAGCGACAACTTGGCGGGTGCCAAGATGGTCGGCGGCGCAGTGAAGGCGAAACCTGTGGCCGCTGCCGTCACCGACTTGCTCGATTTGTTGGAAGACGATGCGGCAAGCGAAATCGACTCCAAGGCGTTACCGGAGGACTTGAAGCTGTCCACCGACCCGTCCGAAAGAGTCGCCCAGATGGAACGTTTGGAACGATTGCTTCGCGGCAGTCAAGCGTGGCAGGCGCGCCGAGTCGCCGCACGGGTGCTCGGAACCAGCGATGAG
>JBCCUO010000081.1:0-9133 GCA_039196805.1 Planctomycetota bacterium
CCCCATCCTCTGCGGTCAAACGCATCGCTCGCAAACCGTCACCAGCGCTCTTGGAACTGAATGTCCAGGCGAGGCGGAACCTGGGCCTTTTGGTCGCGGCAGCCCGTCCGACGCACTACTGGCGGACGGTAACGATTCCCGGAGTCATCCGCGACCGTCCTGGTATTTCCGATCGTGGCGTGACATCCCCCGCCGTTGGATCCGTTTCCGCGATCCATCGGTTTGAAGGCGATCGAGTCGAGCCGGGTGAGCCACTGGTCACGGTTCAGCTTTTCAGCGAATACTTGCAGGCGACGCAAACGCAGTTGTTCCGTGCGGCGGCTGAGTCGAAGATCCTTGAATCGGATGTCGAGCGACTCTCCGGCGTCGCGGAAGCTGGAGGTGTTTCCAAGTCACGTCTCATCCAGCTGAAGAACGACTTGGCACGTCAGCAAGCATTGATCTTGTCAGCACGCCAGGAGTTGCTTAATCGCGGTTTGACGCCACAACAAGTCGAACGAACGCAAGCAGGTCGCTTCGTTTCTTCGATTGACGTGGTCGCTCCGCCCAAGAAAGCTTCCAGTGGCGATGAACGCGGGTCGGGCGCTTACGAGTTTCAGACGCTAACTGTTGAACTGGGGCAGTCGGTGCAAGCGGGGCAGTTGATTGGATCGCTTGCGGACCACTCTCAGCTTTATGTTGTGGGTCATGCGTTCCAACGCGAGTCGGATCTGTTGCAGCAATGCGCTCGCGAGGGACGACCACTGGAGATTGAGTTTGCCGACGACGACCAGCAAGCGTGGCCGGAGATCAAGCAAAGCTTTCGAATTCGCCATCTGTCCAACGCGATCGATGCTCAAAGTCGCACGTTGGACTTCTTCATCCCGCTGAGCAACCAATCTCGATCCTATCGCCAAGAAGATGAACAGTTCTTGATTTGGCGATTCCGACCGGGACAGCGAGCTCGGATTCATGTGCCGGTACAGAGATGGGATGATGTCATTGTCCTGCCCGCTGAAGGTGTCGCGTTCGAGGGTCCGCAGGCGTTCGTCTACCGACAGAATGGCGACTTGTTCAAACAGATCAGTGTGCAGGTCGTGCATAAAGACCGTCGGCATGTCGTTGTCGCCAACGACGACACGATCGCAACAGGAAGCTATCTGGCTCAGAACGCCGGCGCGTCACTGCGGCGTATCTTGAAGGCCCAATCCGAAACGGGCCGACCACCGGGAGTTCACGTGCATGCCGACGGGACGGTTCATGCTGCGCACTGATCGGACGTCCCATCGAACAAAGGCTATGCCCCTCACGCGGATTCGCGCGTCCATCACAGACGGCCATCACGGACATGATTGATTTCCTGGTCAGATTCTCGCTGCGGTATCGTTTGATCGTGCTGATGATCAGCGTCGGCGTGCTAGTCATGGGCGGCTACCTGTGTCTTCAGATACCGATTGACGTCTTTCCTGATCTGGATCGACCTCGCGTGGTGATCCTGACGGAGGCACCCGGTATGGCGACGGGGGAAGTCGAGTCATTGGTCACGCTTCCGATCGAGCTGGCGTTGATGGGGGCGGAAGGCGTCGAGGACGTTCGCAGCCAAACCACTGCGGGACTGAACGTCATCTACGTCGAGTTTGATTGGTCGACTGATGTTCGAGACGCCCGTCAGACCGTCAGCGAGCGGTTGGCGACACTGGCCGGGGCTTTGCCTTCCGGTGTGCAGCCGCAGATGACACCCCCGACATCGATCATGGGTCAAATCGTGGTCGCTGGGGTCTACTTGCAACCGGGGCCCAGCGGTGGACGGCTGGTGAGTCTGGCCGACCGCTCTTTGGCAGCCGAATTGTTCACCAGTGATGGCCAAGAGACGGTGCGGCTCTGGCGAGTGAATGATCGGAACGACCCAAGTCGGTGGGAGCCACTCGAATGTGAAGTGATCGAGTTAGAAAAAAGGGTCGGGGGTCGTTTGTGCGAATCACCCGAAGGGCCGGTTCCCGGCAAACGACCCCCGACCTGCATTTCTCCGGCGACCTCAGCCGCGAGGGCGTTGATCGATACCCCGCGCGGAAGGCAGACGGTCGTTTGGCCGTCCGAGTCGGCGGCCCTGCTTGATCTGCGTACCACCGCCGACTGGGTCATTCGTCCCCAATTAGCCAAACTCGGTGGTGTGGCGGAAGTCCTGTTGCAGGGCGGGGACCAGAAGCAGTTCCAAATATTGCTTCGTCCATCGGCGCTGCTCGAGTACGACGTCACCGTGCAACAGGTTGTCCAGGCGCTTCGCGAAAGCAATATCAATGCCAGCGGAGGTTTCGCCATCACGGGAGAAACGGAGCGACCGATTCGTATTCTTGGGCGGCTGGGATCGGGCTCCAACGATGTGTTGGACGATCTTCGGAAGATTCCCGTTGTTCGTTATCCCAAACGAAGTGTGTTGCTAGGCCAGGTCGCCCACGTGACCGAGGCGGCGCGATTCAAGCGGGGTGACGGTTCGATCAACGGCCGACGCGGCGTTGTGATGACCATCGTTAAACAGCCCCGCGCCGACACGCGGCGTTTGACCCAAGAAATCACGTCGACGTTACAGACGATCGAGGCCGGGTTGCCGGTCCAGGTTCGAATCAAGCCGGATCTCTTTCAACTCAGCCGCTTTATCGATCGCGGCATCGCAAATGTCGTTGAAGCATTGGTCATCGGGGCCCTGCTGGTGACGCTGGTTCTTATGCTGTTCTTGATGAAGTGGCGAACGACGTTGGTAACTTTAACCGCGATTCCGCTGTCGCTTGCCATCACCCTCTTGGTCTACCGAGTGACCGGATGGGTAATCGATAGCCGGCTATCGATCAACGTCATGATTCTTGGTGGGATCGCGGTAGCGATGGGGGAGTTGGTTGATGATGCAATCGTGGATGTGGAGAACATCTATCGAAGGCTAAAACAATCCCAGGGTCGATCAAACAAGGATGGACAAGCCGCTGCGGTAGTAGGGACCGCGGATTCGCCGATTGAAGTCGTCTACCAGGCCAGCAAGGAGATCCGCGCAGCGATACTGTTTGGGACCCTAGTCGTGATTCTGGTCTTTTTGCCGCTCTTCACCCTGTCTGGCGTTGAGGGGCGTCTCTTTCAGCCGTTGGCACTGGCTTACATCGTCTCGATCCTGTCATCGTTCTTCGTTTCCCTGACTGTCACACCCGTGCTGTCTTATTATTTGCTGGGGCATTCGGGAAAGGGACGCTTCGAGACAGACGGATGGATTCTGCGAATGCTGAAATCGTTGGCCACGCCGCTGATTCGTACCAGCATGGCGATGCCGGGCGTACTGCTGATGTTGACATGGTTGTTGGTCGCTCTGGCGACTTGGCGGGTTACTCAGCTGGGGCGTGACTTTCTTCCGCCTTTCGATGAAGGCAGCCTGCAGGTCAATGTGACCCTGCCACCCGGTTCGTCGCTCCAGGCGTCCAATCAGGTCTCGTCGAACATCGACGCCGTATTTCGCGATCTGCAGGTCTCCCCGACCAATCCCACCGGACCCGTCATCCATTTTGTGCGTCGAACCGGACGTGCTGAGATGGACGAGCACGCGTCACCGGTGAACTTTGGGGAATACATTCTGACGATGAACCCCGAATCATCACTGGGCCGAGCGGACGCGATTGCTGAAATCCGACAGCGGTTGGTGACGGAGGTGCCGGGTGTCAGCATCGAAGTCGAACAGCCACTGGCCCACCTGATCAGCCACATGGTTTCGGGGGTCTATGCGCAAATCGCGATCAAAATCTACGGCGACGACTTGGATCAACTGGTCGCGTCGGCGCGAGTCATCAAAGGTGCTCTTGCCGAAATCCCTGGAATCACGCCGCCGGTCATCGAACCGATTCAGTCAACGCCAGAGCTGCAAATCCAATTGCGGGGCGAAGACCTAGCACACTACGGACTGACACGAAAGTACGTCGCGGACACGTTACAGACTGCTCTCCAAGGCACGGTAGTTTCGGAGGTGTTGGTTGGTCAACGGCGATTCGAATTGATGGTGCGACTGGAAGAAGCGTATCGTTCGGATTATGACAACCTCGGACGAATGCGGATCGATCTTCCGCACGTGGTAGACTCGTTGGGGCGATCGGTGATGGCTGAGCGTGGGCAAATTGAGCTGCGCGAGATCGCAACGATTCGCGAAGGCTCCGGCCCCAACGCGGTCAACCGCGAAAACGCGCGTCGACGTGTTGTCATTCGGTGCAACGCGGAAGGCCGCGACCTTGCCAGTTCGGTCGACGCGATTCAGCATCGAATTGAATCGGAGGTCGACTTACCGGCCGGGTACTTCATCGAGTACGGTGGTCAACACGAAAGTCAACAGAGAGCGACAAGACAGATTCTTGTCCTTTCAGCCGTGGCGATGCTGGGCATTTTCACCGTGCTGATCGTTTTGTTTCCATCCCTGCGGATCGTTCTACAGATTCTCAATGCGCTGCCGACTGCATTCATTGGTGGCGTTATCGCATTGCATTTGACGGGTCAAACGTTGACCGTCGCCAGCCTGGTCGGATTCATCTCCCTGGGCGGCATCGCCGTTCGCAATGGCATCCTCTTGGTTTCGCACTACATCTACCTGATGCGTGAAGAGGGTGAATCGTTCGGTCAAGCAATGATTCTGCGTGGCAGCTTGGAGCGATTGGCCCCCGTACTGATGACCGCGTTGACAGCCGGGATCGCGCTGGTGCCGCTGGTCATCGGCGGACAATCGCCGGGGCGAGAAATCCTGTATCCGGTTGCCACGGTCATCGTCGGCGGACTGTTCACGTCCACCTTCTGCGAATTCTTCATCCATCCTGGCCTTTTCTTTCGATTCAGCGGTCGGGACGCGATTCGCGTCGCCCGACCCGAATAGCCCCTTTCATGCGGAGATATGATCAAATGCGAAGGTTCTGCCTGGTCAGTTCCCTTGTTTTGACCCTGGCGGCATGCGGCTGTGGACCGACCACACCGCCGTCAGCTGCCGACGCGTCTCAAGCCGGTTCGTCCGGTGTCGATGTCCATGAGCATCCACACGACCACGGCCACTCACACGGTGACGGCCACTCGCACAGCGAATCAATCGATCATGGCTTGCGTGGGCACTTGCATGGCCGAGGGCCTCATGGTGGTGTCGTCGCCGACTGGGGTGGCGGAACGTATCACGTCGAACTGTCGATCGATCACGAATCGAAGTTGGCGACCGTCTATGTGTTGGGCGGAGATGAACAGACCGCGGTCCCGATCTCCGCGTCGACGATCGAAGTGGCGATTCGTCAACCCAATTTCGTCGTCACATTGAAGCCGCAACCAGTGCCCAGCGATCCCGAGGACAAAGCGTCTCGCTTTGTTGGCAATCATGATCAGCTTGCTGCCGTACGAGATTTCTCCGGGACGATGACCGCCTTGGTGGAGGGCACACCCTACAGCGGTGACTTTGATGAATCGGACGGTGTCCGCTGATCGCACCTCGGGCTGCGGCTTACCAACCGTCAGGACCGTTACAACGGGAACACTGGAAGGGCTCGGCTAGGTCAGCACAATCGATCGAAGTGATTGAGTCCGTTTGGGATGTCGATTTCGCCTCTTGGCTAGAATCTTCACTCCAGTCGCCGCAATCCCGCTCATGGTAGATCCGCTACGCCGGACCCCCGCTATCAAGCCGATTCATCTGAGCCGCCGTGCGCGTATGGTTGTTGGCGTCCTGATGATCGCCGGATTGACTCTCCCTGGGTTTGGATGCCGGTCGACCCGACCGAGCCCGCCGTCACCAGTCAACCCAGCATCGGACACTGCCGGGAAGCGCGTCCATGCGTTCGCCGACCCCGAGGTTCGTTTGGTCCAGGCGTCTTTGGCGGATCCATTAGGCGATGAATCCGGGACGGATGATTTGGTCCCCGCCGTCGTGGGGCTGCCGGTTGAGACATCGGACTGGACGCTTGCCGACTTGGAAGCGATCGCTTTGCAGACTCATCCAGCGATAGAGAAGCAGCGGGCGGCCGTCCGCGCGGCGTGCGGTCGGTATCAGCAAGCCGGATTACCGCTGAACCCGATCGCGCAGTATCAGTCGCAGGAAATCGGCAACGAGGATTCGACAGGTCTGCACTCAGTGACAGTTTCACAGCCGATCGTCACCGCGAATAAGTTGGGGATCGCCCAACAGGTTCGATCACGCGAAGTGCAAAAAGAACAAGCTCGCCTTCTCGCCGCAAAGTTGAAAGTCACGGCACGCGTTCGCTCTTCGTTCGCCCTCGCGCAGGTGGCCCAGCAACGCATGGAGCTGACGCAGACAATCTGGGACCTTTCGCAAAAAGCCGAGTCGTCTGTCGAAGGGTTGGTTAGCGCCGGTCAGGCTTCGCGACTGGCCCTGCTTCAGGCGAGGGTCGAAACGGAAAAGGCACGGATCCAGTTTGAGAACGCAGAGGCGAAGCACCATGCTTCATTGCGTAGTCTAGCAGCGGCTGTGGGCGACCCGGTCATTGCCTACGACCGTCTTGCGGGCGAGCTGCCAGTCCCGACGACGGGTCCGCCATGGGATCAGCTGCTTGACCAGATCGGCGAAGCGAGCCCGGAGATATCGTTGGCCGGGTCGGAACTCGCGCGAGCGCGGTGGGCTCTCAAACTGGCGTGCGCCCAGGTTGTCCCCAATGTGACCGGCCAGGCGGGTGTCGGCTACGACTCCGCTACCGATGACACGTTCGCCGTCATCGGAATTAGTGTTCCCCTTCCGGTACGAAATCGAAATCAGGGCAACATTCGATCCGCGCGAGCCGACATGGTGGCCGCGGCCGCAGCGATCGACGAAACGCGTTTGAGCCTGGAGGGACGAATGGCGGAATCGGTTGGTCGCTACCAGATGGCCCAGCAACGGTACAGCCGAATGAGTGAGCTCATGGTCCCAGCGGCCGAAGAGGCCTACGACTTGGCGTCTAAAGCTTTTGAGGCTGGCGAGATCGATTACCTGCAGCTGCTGACCGCTCAGCGAACGTTGTTTGACACTCGGCTGACTTTGCTTGAAGCGATAGGTCAGGCCGCCGTCGCGTCAGCAGAGATTGAAACGCTGCTGGTCGGCATGACATTCTAGCAGCGACCTTTAATCGGCGTGCAGAGCCTTCGCAATAGGCACCAGGGCGGCCTGAAACGCAGGGACGGAGCCGGCAAGCAGGCCGACCGACATGGAAATGACCAATCCATAGGCGTACAAACTGAGCGAAGGCTGGAACGCGATGGTGGCTCCCTCCGCACCGATCGCGAAACCGCCAATGGCCAAGATGATGGTGGCGGTGGACGTGCCCACCCATCCACCCGCGACACATAGAATCGTGCTTTCGCACAGGACCATCCGCAGGGCGCGCATCGGCCGCACGCCAATCGTTTGCAGCACCGCATACTCTTTGATCCGATCCTGCACACTCATCACGGTCGTCGTGGCGACAAGGCACAAGACGAGACTAACGCAGGCATAGCCGAGCCAGTGGGCAAAGCCGATCAGATCGACGAGGTCTGACAGCGTGTTGGCTTGAAATGCCCCTTTGCGTCGTGTCGTGGTTGAGACGGGGCCGGCGCGTAAGACACGATCAATCTCGGCGGCGACTTGGTCGGGGACAGCGTCGTCGGACAGCAACACCTCATGTTGGGTGACCAAGCCAACGGTGTCGGATCCGCCAGCGTACTGTAGGAAGTTCAGGCTGGTGTATATCAGGTTTTCCTCCGACGACACGTCGGAGGTGAAGACACCGGCGACATGAACCGAAATGTCGCCAATCGAAAACTGGTCGCCGACAGTGAGTCCGCGGCGTTTCGCAACATTCTGTCCGATGACCGCAGCGTCCTGGCGTACGCGAAACTCCGCCCAAGACCCGGCCGTTAATGCCAATGGACGCATCGATTCGATTTGATTTGGGTCGGCCCCGTTGAAAACGATGATGTCTAAGCTGGCCCGGCAGTTGTTCGTCCACACCTGTACCGGCATGACTGCACGAACGCCTGGCACGTCACGAATTCGCCGAGCGTAATCCTCGGGCAAACGGCTGCTGGTCGGGCAGAACCGGTTCTCTTGAAAGACAATCAATCGACGATCCGCGTCGTCGCTGCACGTGAGCCTGTGTAGCCCCTGCTGGACCGAACCGACCAAACAAAACACAAGCATTGCGACGGCGGTTCCGGAAACGGTCAACGAGCTTCGCAGGCGATGACGCCACAGCGTTTTAAGAATCAGAGCAAGCATGCCGGAATAGAGGGATTGGCGTTGGCTGAATCTTGACAGTCACCGTACTGGACCTGATGACTTGATCGGGTCGAAGTCGTCAGAAGTCTCGGTCACCTTTCCTCGATCAAGCACTAGTTTTCGCGTGGCGATGTCGGCGACGTTCTGATCGTGCGTGACCATCAAAAGCGTGATGTCGAGTTCTTGGTTCAGGCGCTGCAGCAACACCTGAATCTGCTCGCTTGTCTCGGTGTCCAAGCTACCGGTGGGTTCGTCGGCGACAACAACTTTCGGATGCGCGACGATCGCCCGCGCGATGCCGACTCGTTGTTCTTGCCCGCCCGACATTTGTCGTGGGTAGTGACCGGCACGGTCGGATAGGCTGACGGCATCGAGTGCCAGTTCGACCCGCTGACGTCGCTGGGCGGCCGACATCTTCAGCAGTAGCGTCGGCAATTCCACATTTTCGTAAGCGGTCAGGACTGGAATCAGATTGTGCGTTTGGAAGATGTAACCCAGATTGGCGGCCCGCCAGTCGGCCAGCCGACTGCGAGACAGCTTGGTGATCTCCGTGCTTGCGACGGTGATTCGCCCGGAATCGGGGCGATCAATCCCGCTAATGACGTTCAGAAGTGTACTCTTCCCGGTACCGCTCGGTCCCATCAGGGAAACGAACTCCCCCGCGTCGATTTTCAGGCTGACATCTGCCAGTGGCGTGATCGTTTCATCGCCCTTGGTGAAAGCTTTCGAAACGCTTTCCAGGTGGATCAACGGCATGGGCTATCTTTGAACTCCGATTCTGGGATCCTCGCCAACCACATCCACCAATTGCCCCACAGATAGGTTGGTGATGTCAGTCGCGATCAGTTTGTCGGTGATGGTCAGTCCATCGGTCACCTCGACCAGCCCGCTGGGCAACGACTTCCCCAGCGTCAC
>JBCCUO010000082.1:0-9104 GCA_039196805.1 Planctomycetota bacterium
ACCTGCTCAACCTCGGCCGGTTGTAGTGCGTTGGGAATCAAGACTTCGGGGTCGTCGCTGTACCGCACAACATCAATGTGCTCACCGGCCAATTCTTCGCGTACCGCCTTGATCCGGCTGCCGCGATATCCGACGCAGACAGCAATGGGATCCACCTGAGAATCGACGCTGCTAACCGCCACCTTGCTGCGGTAACCTGGTTCGCGGCTGATCGAGTTGATCGAGATCACTCCGTCGGTCAACTCCGGGATCTCTTGCTCGAAGAGTCGTTGCACCAATTGAGGGCGAATTCGACTGAGCACAACGCGGACTCGGTTGCCCGTTGCTCTAACCTCGAACACCACCGCTCGGACGCGTTCGTTGGCGTGCAACGACTCACCGGGAATCTGTTCGCTCCTGGGCAAAATGGCTTCGACGTTGCCCAGGTTCACCGTTGCCACTCCACCGTCGGCGCGACCGATCACACCGCTGACGATGTCACCCACCTGTTCGCGATACTCCAACATCAGCGCGTCGCGTTCGGCTTCCTTGACCTTTTGGATGATGACCTGCTTGGCCGTCTGGGCTCCGATGCGACCGATCTGATCGTCACCCAATTGTTCGCCGTCCAACGTCGCGGTAATGCGACCGTTCTGGCGATCCAAGGTCACCTCGATATCGGCCTCTTCGCCATACTGCCGCTTGGCGGCGGTCTGCAACGCCGCCTCGATCGCGGAAAACACCAAATCTTGGTCGATGTTCTTCTCGCGGTGAAGCGAATCAACGTATCGGAGGATGTCTTGCGGGTTCATTGCCGAATCGTAGGTCTGGTGGACTGCGGCGGTGCCGGAATGCGAAACCTGCATCGGGTTCCCGCATGGTGATCCAAGCACGACCGCCCGGCCGCGAATAAAAAATCAGCCCGAACCTGTGCAGGCCCGGGCAGACGCGTGAACCTCAATGTCAAACCGGGAGAGTATCGCTATTGCCATTGAGTGTCAACCAAGACTGGCTCACGCATACGCACTTGCGTTGTCGCTGCGAAGACACCTTGGCCGGGAACCGAGACACGCACCTTCATTCGACCCCAGGTTGGCATTCCGGCCTTGTCCAAGTCGGTCGCCGAACTGTGGACGTAGCGTGAACGATTGTCGCCGCGCTGCTCGCGATAGACCCAGATTCCCCGCGACGAAGCGACGGTTCTGGGAAAGGCCACCGTGTCGCGTGACATCAGCGGTTGCAGCGACTGACGCAACGGCAGCCGCAGGTTGACCACTCCGTTTTCGTCATAGACCAGCGGCATCCTCCAACGACCAACTCGCTGGGCCTGTCCAAGGTGCCTCATGCGTCCGAATGTCTTCACGCCCGGGAACATCTCGATCGTCACGTGCCCGCGCGGCCTTACGATCCGATCGTTGCGATCGACCAATACCACCTGAGCCCGCCAACCATCTGGCTGATCATCAGCGTCCAAGTTTGCCAACCAGGCGGTCACGCCGGCAGACTGAGCACGTGAGGAACTCGTGCCAGGTACCGGCGACCTTGGATCGACCAACATGGATGCCGGCACTTGTGTGACACCGTCTGCCATCGTCAGTTCGGCGGCCACTTGCTCGAGCGTCTGTGCCGAGACCGTTTGCGAGACCGCTAGCAGGATGATGGCAAAGACAATCCACCACATCGACGAGCGCCGTCGACGGGCGTTGTCTTTCGTGGACGGATCAGCCGGTTCTCCAGAGGCCTTTCCAACGTCCATCTTCGTGCCGGATGTCTTTCTTGCGTCCAACGAAGCAGAAACGGAAACGTTCAACAGATCACCATTGCGTTCGAGTCTTGGTGTCGACACGAATTCGCAACTGCCAGGCCAAATGCGTCGCACGAGATGGCCGAGTGGCGGGCTGCCCAGCGGAAATCTGCCCTGAATGCACAATCGACGCACGCGTCGTTGGACCGTCCGGCCACGTCAGACGCAGAGAGAAAGGCGTCAAATGCTGAGGAAAGGCAACGCTAAGGCCCCGGACAACCGGTGGTCTCAAACGAATGGCGCACGCCAATTGCTTCCCGCAATGAACAGGTCGCTCCTCGGGTGTGACGTTCGATCGCCCCACCCGCGATGTGCAGATTCCACCTCCATCGACGCTCCGATGCAACGCACGTTGCCATCGGTCAACACGCGGTCGGGCCACATCTGAGTTCGGATTGTGACGCTTGAACAGAAGATTCTGTTGTGTCACCCCCAAGTAGGTGGCGGAAATGTTTGCGCGATTCCTCAACTTTTTCTCGCGCTGCGATTTTCATCCTAAGTTTGCACAGACAGATGTTAGATCGCTTCGTGCCGGGGCAGGTTCGTCATTGGGGCGAACGGAGTGGTCAAACCGTGGCGGAGGTTCGTGAGCCTCGCTGGCGAAACACTCATCACGAATAGGCATTCAAAAGGGTTGGGTTCATGAAGGCTAAGCAGCGAACCGGTTTCTCTCTGATCGAAATGGTGATCGTCATTCTGATCCTCGGGATCATCGCCGCCGTCGCGGCACCACGAATGTTCGACACGGCGGCGCGTGCTGAGGAGAGCACAACACGACAGCAGCTCGGCGTGTTGCGCAACGCGATCGAAATGTACCGCGCGTCCTACAACTCCTATCCGCTGTCCGGCGAGCTGAAGGCTCGAATGGAAGAGATGCTCAACGGTCCCTTCCCCGCGCCAACGATCGGTACGAACAAGGGTCAAGCGTCCGTCTACAACGACGCCGACACCAATGAGGCGACGCCCGCGGCAGCAGCGGTGGCTCAGCCGCATGGCTGGGTTTACAAGCCGATCAACGGCAGCCTGAAGTTGAATGTTGGAGCCGCCGAAACCGGCTATGAATGGTAGGTCCGGCTTTGGAGTGAGTCCGCTTGATCGGCTCATCGCATGCCCGTGGCTAGCGGGCTGCTGTTCCATCGCACGGGAGGGTCCAACATGTCACGTCCACACGTCTTGATCGCGGAAGACGATCCCGTCTTCCGACGCGTCATTACCTTCACCGTTGCAAAACGCGGCTTTCAGGTCGAGGCGTTGAGTGATGGACGTCAGGCCTGGGATCGGCTTCAAAAAGGTGGTATCGACTTCCTGGTCACCGACCACCAGATGCCGTACTTGTCTGGCGTAGAGTTGCTTGAAAAGTGTCTTCGAGCCGACGATGTCGCTGTTCCGCCAGCCATTCTCTGCACTGCCAAGGGACTGGAACTCGACGCTGCTGGTTTGATCTCGCGCTACAACCTGGTCGAGGTGCTGCACAAGCCATTCAGCCCTCGCAAGCTGAGTGACTTGATTGCCAAGTCACTGGAAGAAAGATCACAAGACTCGTCCGTGCCGACGGGCAGGCGCTTTCCTGGGCCTTCGATCCCGGATCACGCTGTCCAGAATGATGGAGGCGCAATGAGTCATGGATGAATCATTGCCATCGTCGTCACCTGGCCACTGGTCCGTCTCAGCACGGATCGGGATCGCCTTTGCGGTCACTGCCGGCTTCCTGCTCGCGTGCAGTTTCATTTCGTTCTATGGTCCGCCAAGTGATCGCCTGCAAGCGGTACTTTGGGTCACGGCCATCGCCGCGTGTTCGCTGGGCGGACTGGTCAGCATGCGTAACCTGCGTACGCTCAAGTCGGTGGAAAGTGAACTGCGTCGAGCCAGTCGCGGTCATGTCGACTGGCGATCGGCCCGTCCGATATTCGGTTCCGATCCAGTTACCGATGGCTGGAATCGCTTGCTGACTCAGGTGAATGAATCGAATCAATCGACCGAGACTGTGCGGCAGGTTGCACCGTTGGATGAAGAAGCGACCACGTTGGCACGCGGCATGCGCGCCCTGCCCCTTGCCTGGATCATCTCGGACTCCAGTGGCCGTCTGCGGTTTGCCAATCCGGCCACCTACCGATTGCTGGGAATCTCCGAAGAGGATGCCGGCGAAGGCACTGACGTGATGCGAATGCTGGGGCTTCGTGGAGCTTCGCTGGGTAATTCCGCATCCGACATCAGCGAAGATGTCTCGGACGATGAGGCCAAGGCCAGGCAGGTGGAAACCGCTGAGCTGATTGACCAAATGCTGGGTCCAATTCGATCAATTCGAAAACGCATCAGCATTCATACGGCCACGCAAGCGTTGCAAGTACGCGTGAGTCGAAGTCGATTGGCCGGACGACAAGGCGACGCGGACGGCATGATCTGGACCCTGAACGATGTTACCCAAGAGCAGCTCGCAACCGCCGCACGCGACGACTTCTTAATGACGGCCACGCACGAACTGCGGACCCCACTGAACAATCTTCAAGCCTACGCTGAAGTGCTGGGGGACAGTGACGGCGTCGAGCCCGATCAACAACGCGAATTCTGCAACATTATCATCGCCGAGTCGGTACGGTTGAGTCGATTGGTCGATCACCTTCTAAGCGTGGGCCAGATGGAAGCGGGCAGCATGGTCGCCAGTCGACATGAATTGGATTGGCTGCCGATGGTTGAATACGCCATCGAACACTGCCAGTCCGAGGCGGAGAAGAAATCGATCGAGTTGACGCAAGACTTGTCCGCGAAGCTTCCGACCGTCTTTGGCGATCGCGACAAACTGCAAGCGGCGATGGCCAACCTGGTCGGCAACGCAGTCAAGTACACGCCGGAAGGCGGCAAGGTGATCGTACGCTGCTATGCCGACGAGAAATCGATCTTGACTGAAATCCAGGACAACGGAATCGGCATCGCGGAAGAAGACCAAGAGAAGGTCTTTGAGAAGTTCTATCGCTGTGATTCGGCGAGTGAATCCAGCGAACGTGGCAATGGCCTGGGTCTAGCCTTCGCGGCCGAAGTGGCCAAAGTCCATGGCGGATCGTTGGAGCTGGAAAGCGAACTGGGAAGTGGATCCACATTCACGATGCGATTGCCGATCGGCGGTGCATCGCGTAGCGGCATCTAGCAAGGAGGCGTTTGAGTCATGTCGACCGGGCACGCTCCCATTAACAATGCGACCACTGTCGTTGAACGTCACGGCAGTGTCACCGTCGTGCGCCCAAAAGTCCCGCTACGCAGTGAAACCATTGAGTCGATCAAGGGACTGGTGGATGGCCAGCTGCGCGCCGGGATGCCGCTGGTCGTGGTTGACCTCTCCGAGTCACCGCTAATCGATGGTGAGGGACTGGAGTGGCTGCTGAAAATGGATGAATCTTGCGTCAACGAAGGCGGCGTGATGAGGCTCTGCTCGGCGGGCGAGTTGTGCCGAGACATCCTGCGGATCACGGGCGTCGGGCGACGCCTGGAACTGTTTGACGATGTGACGCAGGCCCTTGCCAGCTTTGCTTGAACACCTCTCAAGAGGTGCCACCCAATACTTTCGAACACACGATCGATTCTGATTGCCACTGATGTCCGCTTCGCCAACTATCGATCGCGATCCTAAGCTCGCGCCGCAACCGGTGGTGCCACAGCATCGGCTGTCGCAGTCGCGCGCGACCGAGCCAATCGGCAAGCGATTGTTGGACGCGGGACTGCTTCGCGAAGAGCAGCTTGAGTCAGCCCTTGCGCACCAGAAAGCCGACGCGGATCGCCAACGCGGTCGCCAGGGCGTCGAGAACGGAAAAGCCGCGAGGGCCGGCAAGCCACTCGGTGAGATCATCGCCGAGTTGGGCTTGGTCGACGAAGCGGATCTGCTGCCGATGCTGGGTGCCCAGTTGGGCGTTGACGGCGTGCGACTTCGCGAAGGCTTGATCGACCCCAAAGTGATCCAGATGGTCCCTCGCGAGGTCTCCGAACAACTCAATGTCTTGCCGTTGATGAAGGTTGGTGACGAATTGACCGTCGCCATGGCGGACCCGTTGGACCTGGCGGCGATCGACCGGCTGGGACGAATCAGCGGCTGTCGCATCCGGGCGGTGTTCACGCTGGCCAGCGGCATCGAACGACTGCTGCCACGTTGCTACGAAGATGACTTTGCCGTCGACACCGACACGGCGGACATGGACGTCGAACAGTTGGAGTTGGACTCCGACGCAATCGACCTGGATCTTGACGACGCCGCTCAGCTGGCCGACGGAAGTCCTGTCATCAACCTGGTGAACTACGCAATCATTCAAGCGGTCCGCCAGGGCGCCAGTGACGTGCACATCGAACCGGGCGTCAAGAACACCTCCGTGCGGTTTCGAATCGACGGGTTGTTGCGCGAAGCGATGAAGCCCAAGAAGGAACTGCATGCCGCGATCATCTCGCGCATTAAGGTGATGGCGAAACTGGACATCGCCGAACACCGGCAACCTCAAGATGGACGCTTGCACGTCCGCTTGGCTCGCCGCGATATCGACTTGCGGATCAGCACGCTGCCCACCGTGCTGGGTGAAAAAGTGGTGATGCGTGTGCTGGATCGACAAAGCGTCACCTTCGATCTTTCTCGATTGGGGCTGCCCGATTCGTCCTACTCGACGATGCGTCGCATGTTGGCCCGTCCCCACGGACTGGTTCTCGTGACCGGACCGACGGGAAGCGGAAAGACCACCACGCTCTACTCCGCGATCGAGTTGATCAAAGGGATCGAACGTAATGTGATCACCGTGGAAGATCCAGTTGAGTACCAACTGGAGTTGATCAATCAGGTCCAGGTTCAAAATGAGATCGGAATCACATTCGCCGGCGCGCTCCGATCCATCCTGCGGCAAGATCCCGACGTAATCATGGTGGGGGAAATCCGAGACCGCGAGACGGCAGAAACCGCGATCCAGGCCGCTTTGACGGGGCACTTGGTGCTCAGCACCCTGCACACCAATGATGCCGCTTCGGCAGTCACGCGTTTGGTCGACATGGGCGTCGAGAGCTTCAAGATTTCCGCCGCCTTGGTTGGCGTGATCGCACAGAGGCTGGTGCGTAATCTGTGCACCAACTGTTGCGAGTCGTACTACCCGACGGCGACAACGCTCCAAGAAGTGGGCTATCAAGGCAATTCGCGGCAAGCGTTCGCGCGACCGCGTGGCTGTTCGCAGTGTTTCGAATCGGGTTACCGAGGACGTAGCGGAATTTACGAGGTCCTGGAGATCGACCAACACGTCGGACGGCTGATTTCCGACCGGGCCACTCTGGCCGAACTGAAGGCCGCCTGCAAAGGCCCAACACTCAAATCCGCTGGACTGCAACTGGCCGAACAGGCGGTCACCAGCTTGGAAGAGATCGCACGAGTGACTGCAGACGACTAGTTGTCACGTTGCGGAGCAAGTGACGGCCAAGACTGACCACATATTCCGTCTACAACATCCATACCTTTCACCGCCATGTTGTCCATCTACGAAACCTCACCTGCGGCAACCAACCTTGAGGGCGACGGTGCCGTCGTGTACTCCGGGCCCGCGTCTGGCGCGTCTCAGGTCGAGTCGGCAAGCACTCGCGGCAATGCCCAGAAGGTCGCGGCTCCTCGAGGACGTCGGGTGTCGCAAAGCAAGGTCATGCTGTGTCTGAATCAGTTGGCCGTGATGACCCAAAATGGCGTCGAGATCGCCGACGCGCTGCGAAACGTTTCTGCCAACTGCGCCGATGAACGTCTTGGGAAATCACTTTCCCAGATCCACGATGCGGTGAGCAGCGGCACGTCGCTGTCGGTTGCCGTGGACAGGTTTGGCGTGTACTTCCCGATCACACTGGCGCCGATGCTGTCCGCTGCCGAGGCAACGGGCGAAGTACCGCGTACGCTAAGCGAAGCGTGCATTCGGCTTCGTGGCGAGATGCAGATGCGCGGCGCCGTCATCGGCGCCTTGATCTACCCGGTGATTCTCATTTCGGCATCGTTCATCGTCATGACGGCCTTGGTCATGGGCGTTTTGCCCCAATTCAGCAAGGTGTTCGCATCATTGGGCCGGCCAGTCCCCGCCAGCACCCAGCTGTTGTTGTCGTTCGGCGAGTTCTGTCGCTCGTACTGGATGATCATTGCTCCTGTCGCCGTGGCCTTGCTGGTGGCGATCATCCTGATGAGACATCATCCAATCTTGACCCGGCCGTTTCGACGCCTATTCATGTACGGGCCGATCATCCGCGGTGCTTATCGTCCGCTGATCGCGGGACAGAACTTTCGTACCCTGGCTGCCATGCTTCGTGGGGGCGTTCCCGTGCTGCAAGCCGTGCAGATGACTCGCCGGACCACCAAGGACCCTTACTGGCAGGCTCTGCATCTCTCGGTCGAAGAGAATCTGATCGATGGCCGGATGGCGGCCACAGCGTTTGACGACGTCGACTTCTTGCCATCGGAAGCAGCCCAGATGGTTCATACCGCCGAACGCACTGGACGGCTGGGAGAAGTGTTGGAGCAGATCGGTGAGTTCTACGAAGAAGAAGCCACACGGCGTATCAAGAGACTGATCGTTGCACTGGAGCCCTGCGTGATCCTGTCGATGGGTGTCGTTGTTGCCGGCGTTGTCATGAGCGTGATGCTACCGTTGCTGGAAGTCTCTTCGATTCGCTGAGCGAATGGCCCGCCGGGATCGCGATGATGCTACGTGATCGACACAATCGTTACAGCCGGTCCAGTTTGCAGGGTCGGCAGGTTCTTCGGAATCAAAAGGGCTTTCCCACTCCGCAGCTCGGTATGGCCAGCCGAAAGGAACTCTTGCCGGCAGCGGAGAGCATGTTGTTTTCCGGGTGCCAGTTCGAGAAGGGAAGGTTGGCCAGTGATTGCAACGTGGGAGTGGTAGTCGCAACGGCCAATGACGTTTCTCGCGGTTTGATCAAAGCGGTGAGATGGCACATGGGCTCGCCATCTCACCGTTTTTTCATGCGCGATCGTCGAGCGGATGGCTGCGCAGGCGACCGCCTCGCGAATGCCGACCCCAGATCGGCTGCGGTATCGGTCGACAGAGATTGACGCTGCGACCGCGTCATCGAAACGGGTTGCGGTATCCGGGTGTGTCGCCGAAACAGATGCCCAGCGCCCGTGCAGTGATGACATCGCTTCCGGCTGGGTCGACCGTTCGAAGCTTGGTGACCGCTTCGGCGATGGAAACGTCAGCGATTTCCGGCGGCCGGAAGCAGACCATCTGGCCAAACTTCTTCTCCACCACCAATCGGACCGCGTGCGCGCCAAACTGCGACGACAGCACGCGGTCGAACGTCGTGGGTCCGCCACCGC
>JBCCUO010000083.1:0-9062 GCA_039196805.1 Planctomycetota bacterium
GCTGATCGGTTTCGCGACCATTCTTGGTTCCCAGGGCACCCCACAAGCCGTACGGACTTTCAATCCCAGCTTGGCTATGAACCGGCCAGTTCTGGTGATCACGTCCGACCGGTGGAATCGAAGCGTCACCCGCTTCGATCTGCTCGGTAATGAACTGAACACTGGCGTCCGCCATCAACACGTGGCAACCACCGATGTGATAGCTGGACGCGGTCCAGATACCGTTGCCGGCATCACCACCGCCAGCGGCACATGAAGGCGAGTTGGGCGGAAGAATCGTGTTGACCGAGGTGAAGTTGGTTCCACCATCAGCCCAGCGATTCCCACGCCGTGCATTGCCCCACTTGTCGTATCCGAACAGCCGGTACTGCGGATCGTAAAAAGTAGGTCGCGCGGGATCACGCGTGCCTGCACACAGGGACGGATCAGCAGCGATCTCACGAGCACCGTGTGTATCGAAAGCCGTGTTGCCACGAACGTCGCGACCACCGGTGTCGTTACTGATCTCCGCCATCGCAATCGTGTTTGCGGTTCCGTCCAAGATGTCACTGAGCTTCGTCAGACGAGCGCTAAGGAAAACGCCGCGTTGGATCTCAATACGCGGATTTCTCCAAGCGAGACCCCAGGTCACATCGCCGATGCAACCGGCGTAGTTGGCTGTTCCCGACCCGCCGATCGAAGGACCCGAGTCACTCGGGCACTGAAGCGTCGAAATCGAGGTTCGCCAAGCCGGGTAGCGAAGCTGCCATGGCACAGGTCCCATCTGACTCCAAGGACCGGCGAATCCCTGGTCATCGGGCAACGGGTTGAGCTGGTTTCGTCGCCAGAAGAACTGATAGGGCTGCGACACCTGTTCCCAGATCGCCTGCTGTTCGAAGAACGGTGTCAGACCAACCAGAAAGCTTAGCCGACGACGGTTCGTCTGCTTTGCATTGGTCCCATTCCAACCATTCTCATTGCCAGTGTTGTATCCCATTCGGCTGGTCGTTCCAGCTCGCTGGGCAGGCAACTTCTTGTACGCCGCATAGTAGTTGTGCAACGCCAATCCGAGTTGTCGGAAGTTGTTGCTGCAACTCATGCGTCGAGCTGCTTCACGTGCTTGCTGAACTGCCGGCAACAAAAGGCCAACAAGAACACCGATGATTGCGATCACCACCAGCAGTTCCACAAGCGTGAAGCCATCACGCCTACGATTTTTCATCGCGTAACTCCATCAAGAAATGGACTAGAAAATAGGGGTGACGATCGCCACCCAGAACAAAGGGAGAGCCTGAGCGTAACAGCCCTGACCCGCCCTAACCTATGAGGCTAAGGGCTTATCCCCCCCAATGCAAACCGATCATGGGAGTTATTCCGGAAAATCAAGCACTTTCCGAGATGTTTTTCTAAGCCACGCACCCCCCGATATGACTGCCCCGAAGGTGATCAGCGTTTGCTCGGCGATGGTTCCGAACTATCCCCTGAGGCGGAACACAACGGACGGCGATGCCTACTCGGAAGCGACCCTTAGCTGTCGATACAGCACGTCGGTTGACTTATCGTGGCCCTGAATCATTAGCGTCCCCGGCTCAACTCGGCTGCCCCGTCGGGGATTCTCGTTTGGCTCGCGGTCGTCCACCACGTCCGTCACCTGAACGCCGTTGACCCAGCTGGCAAAGTGCAATCCGCGTGCGGCCAAAACGATCGTCGCCCATTTTCCCGATTCCCCAGCCACGACACGTGCTTCTTGCCGCCGAAAGATGCCGCCGCTGCCATAGTCGGCCGGCTTCATTGGCATCTGATCGATCATTTCGTTGCTGACTTGGCACTCGTAACCCATCATCTCGTCGCCCGGGATCGCTCGAAAGAAGATGCCGGAATTGATCTTGGGGTGATTCATCTTGTACTCCGCGACCAAGGTGAAGTCGCCATACGAGCCCAGACTCTCTAACTGAGTCTTGCCACCGATGACCCGCAGTCCGTCGGCGTCGGCCGCGAACTCACCTGGCATCTCCGGATAACGTTTCCACTTGGACAACTCATCGTCGATCAAGCTCTCGGTGCCAAGCGGACGCAACTTGATTTCGCGGAACGCCACTCGGCCGCGTTCACGCTGCAGCCCAATCCGCCCGCTATAGGGTGTTGCCGGATCATCGTACGAACAGACCAATTGGCCATTGATCTCGACGTCGACATGCGACCCGTCAACGGTAATGCGCATGTCTTGCCAGACGTCTCGCTTGACCGGCGGATCAGAGGTACGTTTTGCCCGCCCGGTCAAGCTCCCGGTCGGAAAGTCCTCATCGGCGGCCGCGATGTTGACCTCATAACACTCGATAGCGGGATCGTCCACTTGCAGCGGAGACCGCAAGAACACTCCGCTACGAGTGTTGGTATCTGTCTGAAACTGAAGCTGCAGCTGAAAGTTGGTCCAGGGAATCGAAGTGCAGATTAAACAGGGTTCGCCCCGATCCACGACGATCGCGCCCCCATCGACTTGCCAATTCGCTCGGCCAGCCACCTCCCAGCCAAACAGCGTCGCTCCGTCGAACAGACGTACCCAACCCTCACTTGCCTCGTCCTCGCTCAACCGAGCCGCCAATAGTGTTTCCGCGTCCGCCTCGTAGCTGGTCGTGGGAACATCGACCGGTGACAAGTCCTCCGTGTCATCGTCGGTCTCGGTCGCTACCTCGGCAGGATCCGCAACGACCGAACTGGACTCCGGAGTCGCCGAGGTTCCACAGCCACCGGCTAGCGCAACCACCCAGCCGAAAACCAGCAGCGGCAAAGCACGCGGGGAATCAGGGAAAAAGGTTGACCGAGTTTTCATGATGATCGAAGGGTAAAGCGTGGGGTGCGTTTTTCTCAAACCGAATCAGACGTTTGCTCGGGCTCGATTATAGGGTGCGAGGAGCGACTGGATGTCACGACCCACATGCACCGAGCCTGCGTCGATCACTGGTATCCGTAGCGTTGAAAGTAGTCGCCCCAAGCGTCTTTCAACTGGGCTTCGGATTCGTCCGACAGCTGATGGGTGTTGGTTTGATACGCCTTGTGTTCGGTGTCCGCCCACTGCTGAATGACTGGCTCGACCGAATCAAAGTCGCTCAGACGCAACGTATTGTAGATGCTGCGCAGCGTCTCTACAGGTGACTCGATCAAATCCTCGTAGCGTATGTCGATCAGTCGACTGTCACCGATTGACTCTCGCTGGGCGTGAAAGGCGCCGTACATCTCTTTCAAGCACCGGATCACGTACGCCTCGATCTGACAGGGATCCTGCTGCCTGGTCGACTCATCTTTGCCCTGGGGGACCGAGACGTTTTGCAGGGACTGAACGGCGTCTAGACCACGCCACAATCGACACGTGGAGGGAAACAGTGACCGAGGGTCTCGCGTGATGTGGATGAACTTGGCATCGGGAAATGCCTTGGCGAGATGCCCGACACGCCCGGTATGGGTCGGACTCTTGATCACCAGGGGACGACCGGTGACCAGCGAAACCTGCTTCATGAACCGATCCAGCGAATTCAACCAGCGGTCACGGTCTGCGGCATCCAAATCGTCCAAGGACAGGTAGTCCATGTCGACGCCGCCGCGACGCGGAAAAGCGATCCGCCGGTAGGGTGACGGCAGCCCGAGATTCAGCAGCGCAAATTCGTCTTCCTGCGGCCGGTCCCACCCAGCGTCCATGTTGTCCATGGGTCGTTTGCCGGGCAACATCCAAGAGGCGAACCTCCGAAAAAACCATTCGGTGATCAGAAAGTGGTGTGGGGCGAAGCATTGATAGGTCGACGGGCTGCTTAGTCGCTCGTCGCGGACCATCAGCTCATGCAGCAACGTGGTGCCGCTTCGCCAGTGCCCAACAATGAAAACGGGTGCCCCATGCAATTCGGCGGTCGCGATGCTCCGGCCGAACACCAATTTCTGAATGCCCGACATGACCGAATTGAACGGGCAAGACAGCGTCACACCGACGGCCAGAGAGAGTCGGCTGAGATCGACTTGGAACTCGCCCTGACGAAGCAATCGCCACCAGATGGCGGGACGCATTCCATGCCAAAAACGGGGCGAGTAGAAGGGATAGGGGTGGTAGCCAGCGGACGACTGATCTGATTTCGCGGGGGGCAAGGTTCAAGCCGTCGGACCGAGAAGCGAAACGGTCTCGCAAAATTCATTTACGCATGCGGAACCAAATGCGCCCGTTTACTGTACTGGCTTATTGGTGAGGCGTGCAGACGCCACCGCGCTCCGGCCCGGCAAAGGCCTGTGGCCGCTTCGCGGATCGCTCTGGGCCTGATGCGAGTCGATCGACCGGTCGCATCCGGTCGCCCCAGCCGCCATGATGTTCCGCTCGCCTGTCCGGCGGCCGTCAGTGTGATCGAACTGCGGCGATCGACCGTTTTCACCCTATTCCACACCGTCTCACTTGCATGCCCGATTCTCCGGATGAACTATCGATTGCCGACCTGCAGCGGCACATTCGTCAGATGTACTACGAAAAGGACGTCCAACGGGGTGTGGACGGAACCTTCATGTGGCTGATGGAGGAGGTGGGTGAGCTGGCCTCGGCGTTGCGAGGCGATGATCGGCAAAACTTGGCCGAGGAGTTCGCCGACGTGATCGCTTGGCTGTTTACGATCGCCAACGTCGCCGACATCAACCTCAACGAGGCACTGTCACGGAAATACGGAGCGGGATGCCCAGGCTGCCATCGATTGGTATGCGATTGCCCGCAGAGCGAGAAGCCGTGACCCCACGAACCAGGATCTTCTCCGCCCGTCCATTCACGAAAATGCGCTGCCTTGGACAACGAATCACTCTGTTGGTTCTCGTATGCATCACAGGATCGACCTGCGCTGACGAACCAGCGTCCCCGCAGATAGCGTTCGGAATCGACGGTCACTATCGCGTGGGTAAATGGACTGCCATCCGATTCGGCGGGCTGCCAACAGTCACAGCTGACACCGAAGACGAGCCGTTCGCACTGTCGACCCTCGACAGCGAGGGTGGTCAAGTGGATTATCGCCAGGCCAAAGGTTGGTCGATCAGCGACTTTGGCTACGTCGTTCCAGGCCGAGAGGCGGCGCCGCTGCAACTCCGCCGCGGCGACTCGATTCACTTCGACACGCGCTTTCCGGAGGCAGGGTCGCCCACCGCAGGCCCGTCCATGGTTCCGCTGGGCATGCCTTGGCTGGTCGTGATCGGCGACCCGATGGGCGTCGAATCGATCGGTGCGAATGAGCTGCTGGACCGCGATGCGAGGATCGCGGTCTCGATGCCCACGGACGCTGCCGGATTCCCCGACCGCGCGCTCGGATACGAAGGGGTCAACGGGATCGTCATCAACGCTTCGGGCATCGAACTGCTCAGTCAGTTGAGTCAGGCTCAAACCACAGCGATTGGGAACCATATTCGACGCGGTGGTCGCCTGTTCTTGACACTCGGCGACTCGGCGCGGCGTCTCCTGCAGGCGGCTCCCTGGCTGAACGAACTGACTCCGTTCGATGCACCCGAGACCGACGTCATTGGCTTAGATGGATCTGGTTTCGAGACCTACGCGACCAGTCAAACACGCTTGAAGCCCTTCGGTGGCGTTCGGTTACCTCGTGACCAAGGCACGGTCTTGATCATGGGCCGGACCGCAAGGCGAGTCAGCACACCGCTGGCGGCCAGCTATGGCGTCGGCCTTGGACGTGTAACGATCGTCGCCGCCGACCTGGATGCCGCCCCCTTCGATACTTGGCCCGATCGGACGCCTCTGCTGCAGGGACTCAACGAGTCGTGGTGGGCTTTTGTCGCAGAGCCAGAATCGCGTATCGGACGAACGACCGGTTTTGACGACTTGGCGGGCCAGGTTCGGGCCACACTGGATCAGTTTCCGCTCAAGCGGACCGTCCCGTTTTCGTTGATCTCGTTGGTCTTGATCGCCTTTTTGATCTCCATCGGCCCGCTGGACTACTGGTTGGTCAATCGACTGTGGGGTCGACCTCTGCTGGGATGGCTGACCTTTCCACTGGTCAGCCTGGGACTGTCCGGGATCCTGACGTGGCAGGCGATGCCGCGGAAGACACCGCAGGGTCCACCGATGCAAGTTGCCGGAACACCTTCGAACGATTTGCAAGCCACGACAGCCGCTTCGCCCGATCGCCTGCAGGGCAACCAATTGGAGGTCGTCGACATCGATCCGGTGGCAGGAGTGGGACGTGGCTTTGTCTGGTCACACCTCTATTCGCATCCGGCTCGTCAAACGAGTTTTCGTTTGGTGTCTTCTCAACCGCTGCAGGCGATGACCGCCTCGCGCTCGCAGTGGTTGACTGCACCGTTTGGCTACCCCGGTACAGCGTTCGGTGGGATTGAGATCGCAGGCCAAGATCAGCGCATGCCGACTTATGGCATTCAATTGATTCAAGATCGGTCAAGCAGCCAGCCGAGCAATCTTGACAGCGAACTTTTCGGTTTACCGTTCGCGCCGCGCAGCAGTCGTTCATTGGCAACACAGTTCGTGTTCGAGCCCAAGCTGGACACGTTGCCCGAGATCACTCGGCGTGCAGGAAGCGATCTGCTGGGAGGCGACTTGGTCAACCCTTTGCCCGTCGACTTGTTGGACGGCCTACTGATCTACCGCAATTGGGTTTACTTGCTGCCAACTCGTGTGCCAGCCTACTCAATCGTTCCCCCGTTGGATTCGCTGCGTCAAAAGAATTTCCGCTGGCAACTGGCTCGACAAAAGGCACTGGAAAGCGCTTCGGAAAGCGAAGACTGGGACGGAAGCCAGTTTAGTGACCTGCCGCGCGTGGCCGAGATCATGATGTTTCACCAAGCGGTCGGCGGAAGTCGCTACACCGGGATGAATGACTACCCACTGAGCGACTTGGATCTGAGCGAGCTATTGGATGATGACCGCTGCATGTTAGTCGGCCGATTGTCGTCGCCACTGACCCAAATCGAATCTCAGATGGGTGACAAGACCCACGAAGGTGAATCGCGCAGCGGCGATGCCAAGGATCAGCGACTCAGCATCGACTTGATGAGTTCGAAGCAGAGCGTTTCCTTGATTCGTGTTCTCCTTCCCGTCAAAACGGTTCGCCGATAGCTGACCGCTTCGCCAGATCGACCGCGACGCATCGTTTCCCACTCACTGCTTTCCCTCCTCAAGCGATTTCAGCCCTGTGATCAAGACGGTTGACCTGACGAAGAAGTACGGCAATGCCTTTGCGATACGCAGCATCGACCTGGACCTGCAAGCCGGTGACCTGTTCGGCTTCATCGGCCCCAATGGCGCGGGCAAGACGACGACGATGCGGATCATCGCGACCCTCCTGGAACCAAGCTGGGGCGAGGCCTATGTGTGCGATCACTCGGTCCACACCCAACCGAAAGAGATTCGCCGCCTGGTCGGCTACATGCCCGACTTCTTCGGCGTCTACGACGACATGACGGTGGTCGAGTATCTGGAATTCTTTGCAGCCGCCTATCGAATTGGCGGAGACGACCGACGTCGTCGTGTCAATGAAATGCTCGATGTGGTCGACCTGGATTTCAAGCGGGATGCCTTCGCCAACACGCTTTCTCGCGGGCAAACGCAGCGTTTGGGACTTGCCCGAACCTTGCTGCACGACCCCCAAGTACTGTTACTGGACGAGCCTCTATCGGGACTCGATCCTCGGGCACGAATCGAGATGCGCAACCTACTTCGCCGACTCGGTGAGATGGGCAAGACGATTATCGTCAGCAGTCACATCCTTCCCGAGCTGGCTGACGTCTGCAACAAGGTCGGCATCATCGACAAAGGCGAACTGAAGCAGAACGCGACCAAAGACGAAATCATCCAGATGGTCCGCGAACACATTGTGCTGGTCATCGAACCGTCTCAGCGAGACCAGCTGAGCGGGATCGAACAGTTACTCAGTGGCCATGAGAAGGTGCAATCGATTGAACCGGGGGACGGAACGCTACGAGTCATTTTGAACAGCGAGGTTCAAGACTACAGCGACCTGCCCAGACGCTTGATCGAAAACGGGATCAACCTGAAGCAGTTCAACGAAGAGGAACTCGATCTGGAATCCGCCTTCATGGCCCTCACCAAGGGCACCAGCACTCGAATGTGATCGCGTCATGTCCCAAGCGGAACTCCTGGCTCTCGTCGTCGCTCGACTGAATGAGCTTGAGATCGACTACATGCTGACCGGATCACACGCGTCAAGCTTCTACGGCGAGGCGCGTTCGACACACGACATCGACATGGTCGTCGACCTACCGGAGCGGAAAATTTTGGCGCTGGTCAGGGCCTTTCCCAGTGACCGCTACTACATCAGCGAATCGGCGATTCGCGAGGGTCGAATGGCTAAACTGATCGACACCGTCAGCGGCGATAAGGTGGACTTCTTTTTCCTAGACGAAAGCGACATGGCCCAAACGGCTTTCCGACGGCGTCGGCGTCACGTTTGCATGGGTGTCTCAGTCCAAATGACCGCGGCCGAAGACTTGGTGCTTTCCAAGCTCGACTGGAGTCGACGCGCCGGCGGGTCGGACCAACAGCTGAGGGACGTCCGCAAGATCGTTGAGAGTTGTCGTTCGGATCTGGACCAGGAATACTTGATCCGGCAAGCCGAGCTGCGTCAGCTCGGCGACGAAGTCCGACGTCTCTTGACCCATTGATCCAATGCGACCGCTGGAACCGGGTGAAAAGCTGGAAGATCGCATCGCGTCGGAAACAGAAGCTGGCCGTGAAGCGTTGGAGGTTTGGCGGCAAGTCAATCGCGGCATGACAGGCGAGCAGCGCCTGCAAAAAGCATTTGAGCTGACCGAATCCACGCGACAGATCATGCGTGCTGGGCTACGAGCCCGAAACCCAAACGCCAGTGATGAAGAGATCCAGGCGATGTACGTCGACACGTTGCTGGGATACCACGGGACATCACTTGCAGAGATCCGACAGAAACAAGCCGATCAGCAGCAGCAGCAACAGCAGCAGTAGTCGGGACATGAGGCAACTGGATCGACAAGCCGGCAAGCGTACTGGTCGGCGTCCTAACGCTTCGACGGCCCATCCACGTCGTACAGCACCGTCAACGACTCGA
>JBCCUO010000084.1:0-8995 GCA_039196805.1 Planctomycetota bacterium
CCGGTGGGGCCCCCATCGAACAGGCGATCGGCAAACACCAACCGCTCCGCTGAATCCACTGGTGCATCGATGCCAGCTTGCATCAGGACCTGATCCGGCGAACGCTCAAACTGTTGCTGAAGCGCAGGCAACGACACCCACTGCTGAAACAGTCCGTGACAGGCTTGCCCCAACCCCAGCGCGATCAGAATCCAAAGCAGTAGTGTTGCCGCGCGTGGCTGGGCCGCGACTCGGCGGATCCCCACCCAATAAGCGGCCATCGCAGTCCATACCCACGCCTCGTTGGTCGCCATCCGTAGATTGCCCGGCGGACTGGTGACCTGCGCGGCGATCATCATCCAACCCGCTAGCGCGCAGGCCAACACATCGGGCAACCAGAGCACTCCACCGTCCGCTCGCTTCGCCACGCCAGAGGTGTTACCAGCGATCAATGCCATGCCGGCCAGCAAGATGGTCCACACCGTCAGCCAGAGCGCGTCGCCGTTTTCAACCGCCACGCTATCGCTGGGGTGGAAATGCGCGTACGCCAGAATGATGCCTACCAGCACCAACGAGGCCACGCTTGTGATCCGGCTGAATCGAACCTGGACGGACGGCAAAGACTCTGTCGTCGTGGACTGGCCCGACGGAAGATTGCGATCGCTGCTTATTCGTCGCTTTTTCGCCATCCCGTCGATTCCAAAATGACCACCAACAACAGCATGCAAGCGACAATGCCCAGAACCGTAACCGCCTGCAACACCGTGACGTGCGTCAACAGGATCGCCGCCAATCCACACGTGGCCGTCACTAAGTGGATCGTCAGCACCGCCTGCGTACGGGAGAGCCCAAGTTCCACCAGTCGATGCGAGAAATGGCTGCGGTCACCCTGAAACGGACTGCGTCCTTCACGGATGCGGATCCAGAGTACTGTGGTCATGTCGTACAGCGGAACCGCCATTGCACAAAGTGGCGCCAGAATGGCGTGAGGACGAGGATTCCCGGGTGTACCATCACTTGCACCCGCATAGGTGGCCATCAACATGGCCACGGCGATCAGGAATCCGACGAGGTAGCTGCCACCATCGCCCATAAAAATCCTCGCCGGCGGCCGATTGTGCCAGAGGAAGCCTAGCAGCGCGCCGCAAACGACCAACAACAACGCAGCGACCAAGACCTGAGGCTTGGCCGTGGACGGATCGGGCGTGGTCAACATGACCGCCGCCATCGAAGCCGCGATGATTGCTGCCACGCCACCGCTCAGCCCGTCCATGTTGTCCAACATATTGAACGAGTTGATCAGAGCAACGATCCAGACAACCGACAGAAATGCCGTCAACCAGGCCGCTCCAATGAACGCTGTCAAACGAATGTCCAAATAGCTGACAACAAAACCGGCGGTCGCAAACTGCACGCCAAGTCGTAGTGGCCAAGGAATTCCAAACCGATCATCCAACAAGCCAAGGACGACCAGCAGAGTCGCTGCCGCCATCAAGCAGCCAAGCTGCCCCATTCGCATGGCCGCCCCTGCGACATAACCACTCCAACGGTCCGCTAGCACTTCCGGCAAACGCTCAACCATCTCCGGTGACTGATTGATGATCGCCACCACCGCGGCACCGATTCCCAATGTCAGAGCAATGCCCAGAAAGATTCCCAGGCCACCACCCAGTGGCGTTGGGTCGGTGTGGCTTTTGTGTCCCCCCGGGCGATCCAATAACCCCAGGGATCGTGCGTATCGACGAATGGGATAGAGCGCCATCAGCGTGATCAAGAACGCGGGCGCTGAGGTGGCCAACAGAAGGCCGCCGATCCAAGAAGTCGATTGCATCATGTTCAGTATGCTACGGTAAGCAGCTCATGACGTAACCAGACCACCTTTTGTTCATTGCTAGCGGCGTATCGAACCAACTCATGAATCGCGACGCCGTACGAACCAATCCCTACGCTCCCCCGGTAGAGTCGGTCGCCGATGAGCCGACGTCGACGTTGAACGACCCGTTCGCGGTGTTGAGTGAGCAGTCAGACCCGATACGCTTTGCCGGCAAGCCCTCAGCCGCCGCGCTGAGGGTTTTCCTGAGTAGCTATGACGAAACCGGACTGGCTGCGTTTGCGACCATTCAGCTGATCTTGTTCGCACTGGTGATTCTGGCGATCGCCGTCGGGTTTGGAATGCTGGCGTTCTTCTTGCTTGCCATCCTGGCCGCTTTGTTTGTCTGCACAGTGGTTTCGACACGTTGGTATCGAACACGTCAGTTCAACGACACCTATCCCGGTTGGCGATCCGCCGTCGAAGGCTCCATCGACTCGAGCGGGGTCATCGTGCGAACCGAAGGGACTTCACACCATTACCGCTGGGATTGGTTTGCCGGAGCGGTGGTCGGCAGCAACCCCGGTAAGCCACGCGTTGTTGTGCTGATGCCGGCCCTGAGTCGCAATCATCCCTTAATCCTGGAGCCTCACTTCTTTGCCAATCCCCAGGACTGGCAGCAGCTGATCGATTCGACGAAGTCTCGTCGCGTGACCACTCGCAGTGACGCTCGCTTTCGCCCCCGCAGCGAGGCGATCTTGCGGCTGATTCGGCAACGCGATCGGCCGCGGACTTATGAGGGGATTGGCGTGCCCTTTCGGGGTGATATCCGCGTGGGCGAGTTGCTGCGGATTGCTGGAGCCGAACGTCCGCGACCCCGCCGAGCGACGATGGTCGTTTTTGGTCTCTGCACCGCTTTCTTACTCGGCCTCTCCGGCCTGTTGACCCTGGTCCTCTCGCTACAGACCGACGCGTTGGTGTCGGTGCTGTTAGCCATCCTGATCTTGATCGTTGGGCTCGGTTCGCTTGTGCGTTGGCTGAAGAAGATGAATCGGCCACCAAATCCCGATAAGCTGGCGTATCACTTGGTGGGTGTGGCTTGCAAAGACCACATCACTCTGGATCACTCGATTGCAGTATTCCAGAGTCGCTGGGAAAGATTTCGATTTGAACAACCCGACGACCAATGCATCACCCTGACCGACGACGTCGAAAACCGATTCTTGGTGCTGCGTGAGGACCTGTTCGAATCACCGCAGGAGTTTCAACAAGTCGTCACCTTTGCCCAAAACGCTTGCATGCGGCAAGACTCATTCCGCCTTGGGTGAGACCTTGACGTCCACTTCGTACATCAAAATCACCATTACGTCGCTTGCACTGAACGTATTCAGCGGGCCACCCGATGCGCCGGGGGATGACGAAAGGTTGCCCGTCATCGAGACAACTCTTGCGCCACTCTTTCGCATCCATCGATTGATCTCCTTTTCCAAGGCAGCCAATTCGCTGTCAACGCTCTTGAAAATCTTGATCTGACGAACCGTCATGCTGTTTTCGGACATGTTGCCCATGTGGGTTGAAGGAGCCTATTTGCCGATCCCGACCTACTTGCCGATGCAGAATCGCCCGAACACGCGGTCCAGAATGTCATCGGTGTACACCGCGCCGGTCACTTCGCCCAAACACTCCACTGCCAAGCGAAGTTCGGTGGCGACCCATTCGTGACCCTCTTGTCGACGCGTCAAACCAACTGCCGTCTCGAGGGCCTCCGCGGCACGCTGCAAACTTTGACGACATCTCGCCGCCGTGCCCAGTACCGAACCCGATTCGTTCGCGTCCCTTGATTGTGACAGATCGATCAAACGCGCGACCAAGTCATCCAGACCTTCGCCCGTAACCACACTGACCGCTTGCCAATCCACCGGAACCTCACTCCTGTCGGCCACCAAGTCTGACTTCGTTGCCACCATCAGATCACCATCCATAGTGGCAGACGTTCCGTCCCACAGAGACTGGGCATTCTGGCGGCACGCGTGCCTTTGCTCGCCGGCATTCGACTGAGACGCGTCTACGCACCAGATCCGCACATCGGAATTCCGACGTGCCTCGGACGCTTGGTGTTGCGCGGCGAGTGAAATAGGAGACTCACTCGTTTCCGCGCCTGCCGTATCGATCAGCCGAATCGCGACGCCGCCCAGTTCAACGTTGGCAGTGACCAAATCGCGCGTCGTCCCCGATACGTTGGCAACGATCGACGCTTCACGCCCCGACAAGGCATTCATCAATCGGCTTTTGCCTGCGTTGGGCTCGCCAACGATGGCGACGGTCAGTCGTGGCTGATCCGACTGCCTCGTTTCCATTGCCGCCTGAGTCGCCCGGAGCAACGACTCGATGCGACCCATTCGATCGATCAGCGCCTGGTCGCTGATGAATTCGATGTCTTCGTCGACGAAGTCCAAGCCCGCCTCGACATCGGCCAGCAAATTCAGCAAATCATCGCGCATCGATTCCAGCGGCTTGGAAACGTTCCCCGCCAGCTGTTCCAGCGCGCTGTTCAGGGCGCCACGTCCCTCCGCCTCAATCACGCCAAGAACCGCTTCGGCCTGAATCAAATCCAACCTGCCCTCCATGAACGCTCGCATGGTGAATTCGCCCGGTCTGGCCGCCCGTGCTCCCGCTGACGACAAGGCTCCGACAATCGCCTGCAGGATCGGCAACGAACCATAGGTGTGGACTTCTACTGATGGCTGACCGGTGTAGCTGCGTGAATGCGGCCAGATCAACAAATCCACCAAGAATCGTCCCAGCGGATTGCCCAAGTCGATATCGGACTCCAAACGTACCGTCGACGCTGGAGGCTGGTCGATCCAACCAAGCCGTTGCAGCAACCCAACGGAATCAGGCCCCGTCAACCTGACAATGCCTCGAGCGGCCGGTTGGGTCGACGAAGCGATCGCTACGATCGTGTCGTCTAGGTCAATCAATGATCCGAGACAGGGCTCGACACCAGCACCGAACCATTCGACGCTGACTGACTGGGTCCGGCTTCTTGCAACGCATCCAGCACCGCGCCCTGGCTGACGAGGTCGCGCAAAATGATCGGTTTCTCAGGACTGCTTCCGGGATAGATCGCCAACAAGGGAATCGAGCGACTTTCAAGCTCCTCGAGTTTTTGCTTGATCGAATCGTCGTAGTCGCTGAAGTCTGCCAACATGCCGACCGCGTTCAGTTCGAGCAGCATCTCTTTCGTCTCTTCGGTGTCGATCGCAAACCGAGTATTGACCTGACAGTTAAAACACCAGCTGGCCGTGAAGTCCAACATCACCGTGCGGCCTTCGGCGTGAAGCTGTTGCAGGCGGGCTTCACTGTAAGGCTCCCACTTGACTTCTTCGGGAGTCGAAAAGTTGAAGGCGGCGATTCCGATCAGCGTCGCTGCCACGATGCCGCCACCCCAGGCCAATAATCGCTTCTGCAACATCGCCCAGTTCGGTACCTGACCAATGATCCAGCAACCAAACCAGACACCGATCAGCGTCACAAACACCGGTACCCGATGCTCGTCACGAAAACCGGCAAAGAAGTAGGCGACCGTCGCCAACAGGAGGAACGCCAAAAATTGCTTCAGCGTCTCCATCCAGGGCCCCGGTTTAGGCAGCCAACTGACCAGCGACGGGTTCAGCCCGATCAGCAAGTAGGGCACCGCCATTCCCAGCCCGACAAACACGAATACCGCGACCGTCGCGACCGGCGACAGCGCGATCGTCAATCCAAAAATGCCACCTAGCAGCGGTCCGCTGCACGGCGTCGCCAGCACGGTGGCGAAAACACCTTTTGAAAACGCGCCCAAATAGCCTTCGCGGTTCTGCAGCTCCTGCGAAGCCTTTCCGGCCGCCATGCCCGGCATCGGAATCTCCCAAACGCCCAGGTAGCTGAGCGCGAGAGCAAACAAGACCAACACCAGCGTCAACTTGACCGAGAAGTACGTGAATTGCTGACCCCACGAAAACGACAGCCCTACCGCCAAGAGCGCCAAGATGCCAAACACGAAAAGAATCCCGGCGGCGTAGACCAAGTTCAATGCCAACACGCGTGATCGGTTCTCGCCCGCCTGCGAGACAAAACTCATCACCTTCAGGCCAACCACCGGAAGAACGCACGGCATGAAGTTCAAGATTACGCCGCCGACGAACGCCAAGCTCAAGATGATTGGCAATGACGTGCTCTTTGCCGGCGCATCCGCGGGAACTGAACCTTCGGTCTCCTCCGGTGCAGCTACCGGACTCTCACTGGACTCTTCCTCGACTCCGTCTACCCAATTCGTCTCGGCAGCCGTGTCCGCCACGACAGCAAACTTGGCAACAGTCAACTCAATCGGCTTTGCCAACTTCAACGTGGTGCCGTCGTCCGCTAGCTGGACGTTGGCTACGAACTGCAGTCCCTTCGGGCGCAGGCAACTCTTATCCGTACAGGCTTGGTAGCCGATCATTCCCTTGATCTGGTGGACACCAGGTCTCGTGGACGCGGCGACCGTGAGCGGCAGTTCCCACCCAACGTTGCCCTTGTGGTACTTACTGATCAACCCCGTACCTAGGTCGGTCGAGATGATCGGTCGATCCGTTACCGGCGCCCCGATCTGAAAGCCGCCCTTTTCGGTCACCGTGAAGATAGTTGACAACTCATCGTCGGTGACGGCCGCTTTGTAGACGTGAAACGTCATATCAGGAGAGGCCATGAAGCGGAGTGCGTGAACCTGTGCGGTCGACTCCGTTACAGCATCAGCGCGTCCCGGCGAAACCAACTGAGCGGTCCATGTGACCACGTAGTCTTCTTCTCGGAAGCCGGAGGTCGATTTCTCTTCCTCGGCGGTTGCCGAAGAAAGACCCAAACTGGATCCAAACGTGAGCTTTCCCGAACGGCCTCCCAAGCCGGAGAACAAATCGTCTGCACTACCCAGTTCGTCGGCCGCCGGCGCGGCGGTAGCGAATACCATCAAGATCATCGTCAGTCCAACAGATAGCATCCGTCGACCCCGCGATGACGACTGCCGAACTGATCTCACAATCATGGGAATCACGCTGTTCACGTCCACTCGCCGTTTTTCAGTTGAAGCATGCATGGGAGGATTATCGGGATCAGCCTAGGGGCCAATCTTACCTAATCCTCCCACCGTGTCGGTATTTCTTGAACCAATGTCCTGACCGAGTCAATCCGCTCGGCCAAATCGGTTTGCGGCACCCCGAATGAACGCCTTTCGATACCAAGCCATACCACCCAGTTTGCCAAAGTTATCCACGCGGAGCAAAGGAGCAGCAATCGAGCCGTGCGTTCGGTCCTCTCATCCAATGGCTGGACGCTAGCGAATCCCGCCGTTGCCGCGTTCCACACCGCGTTCAGGCGTCCCGATACGTCCTTTTCCCCGTCCCACGCCAGACCGACTCCTGGATTTGGCGAGTCGCCAGTAAAGAAGCCTGAAACCCAGCGTGCCACGTCGATTGCCGGCGTATCGATTCGCAGCGCATCCAAGTCGATCAGTCCACTCACCTGATCCCCGTCGAACAAGACGTTTTCTCGGTGTCCATCCCTCAGCACATAGTGGACCACCGCCGATCTGGCAGCCCGCTTCAGGCTCGGCAAGAAACGATCCGTCGCAGCTGCCCAACCACTTCCCAAAAGTTCCGTCGCGGCCACAAGGGCCGCAGCAAGATCGGGAGCCAAGCGACCTTCGAGGCTGAATCGGTTCGCTACGCTCGCACTCGTCCCCTGTACCAGGCCGCATCGCCTGAGCTGTAGATCCAGCACCCGAGTTCTCTCGATCCGATCCAAAATCGCTTGCGGTACTGATTCGCGGCTTCCGATGACCTCGGATGCACAACCATGAGTGCGTGCGATCGTTTCCGCGCCGGCCCGTATCAGGGACTCCGACGCCGATCGGGGAAGCGGCTCACCCGACCGCCACTGTGTTGCTTCCCACCAACGGTTCCCGTCACGATAAAGAGAGTCACCTGACTGGAACGGCAGATAATTCACCAGTTGCCGACAACAAGTGGCAAGCCGATCGGCGACGCCATGGATTTCTCGGACCCTTTCCAGTTTGACTTGCGCGGGCAAGCGTTTCAGGGCCACGGTCGATCCCGATTCCATCCGGACTCGAAAAACCGACGCGCCACTCAGTCCGACCCGGCAAGCCGTCACCTGAACCGGCACTCCATGCTTCCCTGCCAAGTCCGCGGCAACAGCCGTCACCGTCGCTACGTCAACGGTCATCGCAGCTGGCGATGAAGTCGTCGTTCAGTCGGCTGACATCCAGTCCGGTTTCCCTTGCGTCCACGGTAACTCGACGGTGCTGAGGATCGATCACCTCAATCGAAACATCGACACGTTGCATTGGAAGCGTCTCGGGAAATAGGTCTGCCCACTCGATGAACGTCACAGCATCAGGTTCCTCAAACAACTCCTCCACGCCCAACTCCCAAAACTCATCTTCATCCTTCACTCGGTAGGCGTCCAGATGATGAAGCTTCAACGGACCGGTCAGCGGATGCACCGCCGAGTAGCTCTGCACCAGGGTAAACGTTGGGCTGGTGACCTGGTCTGTCGGCACGCCCAGAGCATTCGCCACGCCGCGAACCCACTGCGACTTACCCGCCCCCAGCGTCCCAGTGAGTCCGACCACCATGGGAGGTCGCAGCTGGATGGCGAAGGACTTGGCAAGGCGACAGAACGCGTCAAGCGACAGTTGGTCAAACTGTTTCAATCGTCCTTCCGTTTCGTCAGTCGAATCACCAAGAAAACGATGGCAAGCGGCACCGCGATCATGAACAGCAGGATGACGCCAAGAATCACCAACTCCATCGGGCCAGGCATTTGTACTTAGTGTTTTCTAGGAAGGAACGAGCGGCGAATCACACTTCTGCGGCGATTCACCAGGGCAAGTAGGGCCGGATCCATTGCACGATGGACCAGAGGAAGAACACAGCCGCAGCAATGTAGGCGATTCGATCTTGGCCCGGCGGCGGTGCTCCTGGCTGCGGACGCTTGACGACCGGTTCCTCTTTTGCGATGGGTGGCGGTTCGTACGGGTTCATCAATCAATGATAACGGGCGCGCATCCAAGGAACTGGGCACCTTCTCATTTTATGGCGAAGAGCTAAACGCCAACAGCCAATCGCTTCGGCCCTCTCGCTGACCGCGGAAAGTGGGAGACAGAAG
>JBCCUO010000085.1:0-8936 GCA_039196805.1 Planctomycetota bacterium
AGCGAAGAAGGCACCAGGCAGTCTGCGAACGACTCGCCCAAGGCCGCGAACATCGTCGCTCTGCGACTCGAAGACTCATTCGTCGTCCCCTTCCTGGGATTTGGTCCCCGGATATCGAACGACTCTGCTCTGCAGCTTGCAGCGCCGTTCCTTCAGTCCAGAACCGCGAAGCGGTGGCATTCGATAGGCTGGGGCGTTAGCCCCAGTTCCGTCGCCACGATCCCGCTCTAGCCGCGGAGCGGCGAGATGAACGTGCAGCCATCAAGGCGAAGGCATCCCCGAACGTTCACGCACTCACGCGTCTTCCCTTGCGAAGGACGACCGTCGTCACAACGGCCAGCACGATGATCAAGAGGGTCGGAATCATGGTCGATCGGCTCGCCACAGGCTGAGACGCCTTTTTGACGCTGCGATGCCGCTGCAGATCACTCAGCCTCGTCAATCCACCTTCACTGATGCGAAACACCTCGCCGTCGCCTATGAACATCGCTGCGTTCGGTAGTTCGACGTCAAAGAACGACTCCTCCACCTGATTGACTCTTAGGTCCAGCAACTCGATCTCGATCGTCTGATACTCGGTTCCACTCGGTGGGCATGGTTCTCCCGGCTGGTAACGCTCGTGCCGCGTCATCTTCTTGGGAAACCAAAGGCCATCGATCTTGCCATGGTTGGAATACAGGTAGATGAATCGGAGTGGTTGTCCGCTACCGTTCGGAGTGAACTCGCGACGAACGATGGCGTGCCCAAGACTTGGGTCCAACCACAGCGTGTCTTTGTCGTTGCCCAGCTTGACGCACACTCGTCCCTGCAGGGTGACCGTTTCGGGCGCGGAGTAGCTCGAGTCGATGCAGGAGGGAAAGTCCAGCAGCGATCCGGACCCAGTCATCCAACCTTCGGAGCTGTCGTCCAATTCCAGAAAGAGGCTCTCGCTCGCGTAATAAGATTGGTCAACGCTGTCCAGCTTGCCCGGTGTTGCCACGACCTCTGCGGGGCTGATTGCGTAGGTGGATTCCTGGTCGTAGATGTGGAACTGCCTGGGACAGTCCGGAAAGACTGCTCGCTTGTTGACGACCTCGCGATAGCGAAGCCCATCCAACATGACGAAACGAATCTGAACGTCATCTTCGTTTCCGACAAACTTCGGATCGAAGCTGGTCATCGTTCGGCGATAGGTCACGTCCAGAGATCGCACCAGCTTGCCGTAGTCCGGACACAACGCTTTCGAGAAAGTGGATGTGGCGGGCTGCCCATTGACTGAAAGGTTGATGGCAAACGCAAGTGAGCACGCCACCAAACCGCGGCAGATGACATTCAACATTCTGGACCCCTGCGATTGTCTTTCTCGGTTTCTGCGTACCGTGACTTCACGATCGCGCCGACATCTCCTTTCATTCTGACGGGTCACTCGACGCCAGTGTGGATCGAACCAGCTGTTTGGGAGCGATTCCGTAGACTCGCTTGAACGCCCTTGAAAACTGGAACGCGTCCGAAAAACCCATTTCTTCGGCGACCTCTTTGACTAGCAGTCCCTCTTCGACCAGCAACTCCGCCGCGTGATTCATTTTCTTGCGAAGCAGCAACCGGTAGGCGCCGACGCCGGCGAAACGGCGAAATAATCGCGACAGATGAATGGGCGTGATGTCACAGGCCGTCGCCACCTCTTCGACCGTATGCATCGCCAGATAGTGTTCCTCGATGTAGTCGCGGACGCGTTCGTAAGTTGAATAGGCTCGCGGAAGTGCCGGGCTTTCTGCCAGGCAGCATTGGCGGATCTTGGCCATCATCAATCGCAACACGCTCTCGCAGACATCCTCCGCAATCTGACTGTCGCTGCGTGCCTCGCGGTCCAGCATCTCGAAAAGCTCCACCAACTCGTGCATCCGGGTGACGCGAAGCGGCTGATCAGACAATAGACCCGCGTCGGACAAGAGTTGCTGGGCGTCTCGCCCGGCGAAGTCGACATAGAACTTCCGCATGCGACTGCGAGGTTGATTGGCGATGCGATGTCGCGTCGTCGGGCCGTACGCAAAGACGATTCCAGGCGATAGCGGATGCTCCGTCCCGTTCAGCGTCAGCGATCCCCGCCCCTCGGTCACCATTTCGATGCAGTAGTAGGCGAATCGCTCGCGGTGGATCACGTAGTCTTGGCGAGTTCGTTCGACGCCGCCACAAACAACCGCCAAGGTCTGGTCGTCCTGAGGGTTCAGGTTCAGGTAGTAACGTCTCGCCTCCGATACTTGTGCGGAAACAAAGTCGGGCTCTGGTGTCGGTGTGGCGTCAGATTTCAACGGTGTCTCTTCGGGGTGCGGCTTGGCGACGGAAACAGGTTAAGAATCGACATGCAAAAGTCTACCTCGGCTATGGAGCTGGTTAAGCTCTTGGGCAACGATATTCCCACACTGAACCCTCTGACGCAAAATCCATGCTCCCTATCGAAAAATACACTTTTGGCGTTGGCGATCGATTCGCGCATCAAGCGGTTGCCCAACTGCGTGCGTTCGAGCAGTTGGCTGGCGATGGTGTCGACGTCACGCCGGTTTGGAACAAGTCGAATCGCGAACACACCTTTGTCGGATCGCAGCCACAGAGCGTCTTCGACGCGGCCCAAGCTGCCATCCAAAAGTGCGGCTGGGACAAGCCGTGGCACGTCGACGCGGATCACATTCAGCTGGCCACCGTCGAGCCGTTCCTGCCCTGCAGCGACTTCTTTACCATCGATGTGGCCGACTCGATCGGCAAGGCGGCGCCTGACGATCAGATCGATGCCTTTGTGGCCAAGCACCCCGAGCTAGTCGGGACGCTGACGTTGGATGGACTGTCGGCACCGCTGGACGTTTCCGAGGCCGATGTGCGGCGCGTCGCCGAGCAGTATCTGTTGGCGGTCCGAGAAGCGGGCGAGATCTATCGCCACATTGCGGACGCCAAGGGCGCCGACGAGGTAATCGCAGAGGTTTCGATGGACGAAACCGATTCGCCGCAAACACCGCCCGAGCTGCTGGTGATTCTGGCCGCGATTGCCGACGAAAGAATTCCGGTGCAAACGATTGCACCTAAGTTCACGGGGCGATTCAATAAGGGTGTCGACTACGTGGGTGACCTGGACCAGTTCACTCGCGAGTTCAATGATGACGTCGCGGTCATCGCGCATGCCGTCAAGACCTACGGTCTGCCCAGCACGTTGAAACTGAGCGTTCATAGCGGAAGCGACAAATTCAGCTTGTATCCGATCATTCGAGAGTGCCTGCAGCGGACCGGAGCGGGCCTGCACCTGAAAACCGCTGGAACGACTTGGCTGGAAGAGATCATCGGCTTGGCGGAAGCGGGTGGAGACGGCTTAGCGCTGGCCAAGGAGATCTATGCCTACGCACTTGAGCACGTCGAAGAATTCTGTGCCCCATACGCAAGCGTGATCGACATCGACGTCCGCAAGCTGCCCGGCGCCGACGTCGTCGATCAATGGGACGGTCCGCGGTTGGCCAATGCGATCCGGCACATCCAGGGTCACGACGACTTCAACGCCCACATGCGTCAGCTACTTCACGTCTCGTTTAAAGTCGCCGCCAAACATGGCGCCCGGTACACCGACCTGCTGAAATCGAATGAAGCGATCGTCGGTGCGGAAGTGACCAAAAACATCTACGAACGTCATTTGCGGCCGCTATTCTTGGGAAGCCCCAGCTGACTCTCTTAGCTCGTTCGTGCCCATCCAGAGATTCCAATGCGTCCAATCGCAGCCACCACCTTCGCTCTCGTCTTGCTGATGACGGGTCGGGGCGGCGCTCAAGAGGTTGAGTCGAACACGGCTCATCACGCAACGCTGCCGCATCCCAAGGTCGAATCCGCGTTGACCGGCATCCGTTCGGCGATCGATCGAGGACCGTTTGACGCGGATTGGAAGTCCCTGGAACGCTACGAGATTCCTCAGTGGTACAAGGACGCCAAGTTCGGCATCTTCATTCACTGGGGAGCCTACAGCGTTCCGGCATTCGGCAGCGAATGGTATCCGCGGCAGATGTACCTTGACACCAAGCGTCGTGGCGACAACTTCTTTCAACACCATCTGGCACCGTACGGGCCGCAGAAGACGTTCGGCTACAAGGACTTCATCCCGCAGTTCAAGGCCGAGAATTTTGACGCAGCGACCTGGGCGACGCTGTTCCGCGAATCGGGAGCCCGATACGTCGTGCCTGTTGCCGAGCATCATGACGGGTTCCCGATGTACGACTGCGCGTACACACGTTGGGACGCGTCCGAGATGGGACCGAAACGCGACGTGATCGCGGAACTGTCGGCGGCCGTTCGCGCTGAGGGGATGAAATTTGGCGTCAGTAGCCACCGTGCGTTCAACTGGGTCTTCTATGTTCGTGATCCATCCTTTGACAATGCCGACCCGAAGTACGCCGATCTCTACGGCCGACCGATGCCGTTTCTGTTCAGGAAAGATGCGGCGGACTACAAGCAGAATTTCCCTCCTCAGGACAGGCAATTCAAGGACGACTGGCTGGCCCGTTCGTGCGAATTGGTCGACAGGTACCAGCCCGATCTGTTTTGGTTCGACTTCGGGATCACGCCTGGACTGCAAGCGGCCAACTACCAAGACAACGACTTCGCGGGTCACTTGAAGCAGTTTGCGGCCTACTACTACAACCAAACCTCGGGCCGCGACGACGGCTTGGGCGTGATCAACTACAAGTGGAATGCGTTCCCAGAGTCGGCCGCCGTGCTAGACAAGGAACGTTCCAAGATGGCCGAGATTCGCAAACCATTCTGGCAGACCGACACTGCGGTCAGCTCCAGCTCTTGGGGATACACTCAGAACCAACGGTACAAAACCCCCGATCGGTTGATCGACGATCTGGTCGACATCGTCAGCAAGAACGGTTGCCTGCTTTTGAATGTTGGACCGCGATCGGACGGCACGATTCCGGAGCAAGACCAAGCAATCCTGAAAGCGATCGGAGGCTGGCTGAAGATCAATGGCGAAGCAATCTACGAGACAACGTATTGGAAGACCTTCGGCGAAGGCCCAACGTCTGTTTCGACAGGACACGTTTCGGAATCGAAAGACAAACCGTTCACGTCCGCCGACCTGCGCTTCACCGCCAAGGGTGACACGTTGTATGTCACCGGCTTGAAATGGCCCGAAACCAATCAGATCGTGATCAAGACGCTTGCTACCGGCAGCAGGCACTTTCCCGAGCCAATCGCATCGCTGACGTTGCTTGGATCGAGTGAAAAGCTCGCTTGGACGCGAGACAAGGGAGGCCTGACTGTGACGCTGCCACCTACACGCCCGTCAGAATTCGCGTACGTTTTGAAAGTCTCGCGATGACCGATTCGTTGCCGCCGCCGGTTGACCAAAGGTAAGTCATGTCACACGCAAAACGCCTGGCCGTCGGATTGGTTGCTCTGATCTGTTGGCATGTGCTGCCTGCAACCGTTTGGGCGACCGATCCGCCCAACATCCTGCTGATCGTCGCCGACGACCAAGGCTACAACGATTTGGGTCGACTGGGAAACGGAATCATCACGCCCCACTTGGATCGCATCGCCCGAGAGGGAACGCGACTGACGGATTTCTATGTCAGTTGGTCCGCCTGCACGCCCTCGCGCGCCAGTCTCTTGACGGGTCGGTATCCGCAACGAAACGGCATCAGCGATATGATTCGCAACGAGGCCCCCGACTACGGCCACAAGTATTCTCCGGCCCAATACGCCGTCACGTTCGAACGAATTGGCGGCATGGACACACGTGAGATCACGATCGCAAACCTGCTAAGCGATGCCGATCATCGGTGCGGGATCTTCGGCAAGTGGGACCTGGGAAGCCTGAAACGATTCCTTCCGACTTCGCGGGGCTTCGATGACTTCTACGGGTTCGTCAACACTGGCATCGACTACTACACGCACGAACGGTACGGGGTGCCCAGCATGTTCCGGGGGCTGTCGCCAACTGAAGTAGATCGTGGCGTGTACTGCACCAAGCTGTTCGAACGCGAGGCGATTCGATTCCTGAAAGAACAGCCTGTCGAACAGCCGTTCTTTTTGTATGTGCCTTTCAATGCCCCGCACAGCTCTTCGTCACTGGAGCCACGAATCCGCAGTACGATCCAGGCACCAGATCGGTACAAGGAGATGTACCCGAGCGTTAAAGTGGAAACGAGACGGACGAACAACTACCGATACGGAAACCCGGCCACAGTGACGACCTCTGAAGCACGACAACGTGATTACCGTGCGGCCGTGACGTGCATGGATGAGTCGATCGGCAAGCTGCTCGGTTGCTTGGAAGATCGCGATCAGTTGGACGAGACGATTGTCATTTTTCTCAGTGACAACGGCGGAGGCGGTGGAGCAGACAACTCGCCACTTCGCGGTAAGAAGTCAACGCTATGGGAAGGTGGTGTGCGCGTTCCCTGCCTGATTCGTTGGCCCGGGGGCAACGTTCCCGCCGATGCCGTCAACGATCAGCTCTTAACGAGTTTGGAAGTCTTCCCGAGTCTTCTGTCGGCGGCTGGCATCACGGCTCCTGAGGGACTTCAGTTGGACGGATTCAGCTGGTGGCCGGTCCTTAAGGGCGAGATCGAATCACCACGAACCACCATGTTCTGGAAACGGGCTGATCGCCGTGCCGCGCGCGTCGGCTCTTGGAAATGGGTCGACATGCCAGGCAAAGGTGGCGGGTTGTTTGACCTTCGCGATGACATTGGCGAACAACGTGATCTATCCGGAGAGCGTCCAAGCGTTCTGCGGCGTGTTCAAGAGGCCTACGCGAAATGGGAAGCCGAGATGGAAGCTGTCGAGCCCCGTGGACCGTTCAGAGATTTCTGAAATTGCGAACGGCAGGTGCGTACACACGAACGCCCGGAGGGAGAGTGAAAGCGGATATCCTTTGCGTATCTCGAGACGCAGAACGGAATCAGGCGAGGATGTCGTGGATGACTTGTCCATGCACATCGGTCAGGCGACGATCCAGGCCATTGTGGTACCACGTCAGTCGTTCATGGTCGAAACCAAGCAGATGCAACACGGTCGCGTAGAAATCCCAGACGGTGGTTGGACTCACTTCCGCGCGTCGACCAAAGTCATCGGTGCTGCCATGGCTGACGCCCGGCTTGACCCCGGCGCCCATCATCCAGCAGGTGAACCCATCGGGATTGTGGTCGCGTCCAGCCGTGCCTTCTTGGTGAGTCGGCATGCGGCCAAACTCGGTCGTCCAAAGCACCAACGTGTCTTCCAGTAGTCCCGAACGCTTCAGGTCGGAAAGCAACGCGGCGGTTGGCTGATCAAAGATCGGACAGTGTCGCTGGTAGTCGGCCTGGAGCGTCTTGTGCGCGTCCCAGTTCAGCAGGCCATCAACACCCGACGCTCGTGAGGCACAGTACAAATTGACGTAGCGAACATCACGCTCCAGCAATCGCCGAGCCAGCAAGCAGTTTCGAGCGTAACCCGCCTTCAAATCGTTCGCGTCGTCGGTGCCGTAGAGGCGATGAGTCTCGTCCGATTCGCTCGACAAGTCGGAGACTTCGGGCGCCGACAGTTGCATCCGAGCCGCCAGCGCGTACGCGGCTACCCTAGCCTGCAGTTCGCTTTCCGCAGGATGCTGGGCAGCAAAACGCTGGTTCATCCGGTCCACCAGCCCCCGCGTCTGATCATCCACGCGTCGGCTGATCGATGAAGGTCGTGCCAAGTTGCGAATCGGCAACTGGTCACTCATCATGATTCCCTGGTGCTTGGCCGGCAGGAAGCCGTTTGACCAATTCGCTTTCCCGTTGGGTGGTTCGCCGCGGATGTCGGGAATGGCGACATAGGCGGGAAGGTTTTCGTTAGCGCTGCCGAGCGCGTAACTGGTCCATGAACCAGCGCTGGGAAACCCTTCGGTGTCATGCCCCGTGTTCATGAAGACACACCCGGGGCCGTGGGTGTTGGTTTTGCTGTGCATCGAGTGAATGAACGCGATGTCATCCACATGCCGCGACAGGTGTGGCAGCATCGAACTGATCGCTTTGCCCGATTCGCCCGGCTTGCCAAACGCCCACGGGCTTCTCATCAGATTGCCATTCTTGCCCTGGAAGGAGACCAGGTTTTCTTCACCGGGCATTGGTTGGCCGTGCATCTTTTCCAGCATCGGCTTGCGTTCCCACAGGTCGATGTGAGACGCGGCACCCGGGCAAAAGATCTGCAGCACGCGTTTGGCCTTGGGCGCGTGGTGTACCGCAGTGGTCTCTCCGCAAGAAGCAGTTGGAGCAAGCAGATCGATGAGCCCAACCGCGGCTAGGCCCGATGACACGTTTCCGAGAAAGCGACGTCGCGTCTGCAGCAGCAACGGCAGATCACTGGACATGAATCAACTCGGTGGTGTTCAGGATCGCTCGGCAAAACGCATCCAAGCCATTCTCGGACACGAACTTTGTACAGACTTTCAGTTCTTCATCGCTGGGCCGTCGCGCGTAGCAACGACTGAAGGCAAATTCCACTTGTTCTCTGGCGAAATCGCTTCGCTGGGACAACTGCTCGGCCATCGATTTGGCCATCTGCAAGGTGAAGTCGTGGTTCAGCATCGTCAACGCCTGCAGAGGCGTGGTCGTCTTGGAGCGACGCGGCGTACTGAAGGCACAATCCGGAAGATCGAACTCGGCCATCAAGTCGACCACTGAGGCTCGAGCATTCTGGTGATATACGGCCCTGCGATAGGTCTCTTTGCCGTGGTGATCCAGTGGCCTGTAGGTCGAAACGTTGTCCTGCATGTAGTGATAGAGCCGAAAGCCTGGGCCTCCGTCAGGGACCAGACTCCGGCCGGGAGCCTGCGAATCGAGCACATCATCCCTGCCCCACGCACCCGAAACCTGCAAGGCTGCGTCGCGTATTTCTTCCGCCGATAGACGACGAGGGGGAAATCGCCACAGCAACCGTGACCCGCCATCGACCGCAGCAGC
>JBCCUO010000086.1:0-8899 GCA_039196805.1 Planctomycetota bacterium
GGTTCTTGACCAAACTGTTTCGACGACCTGCAACCAAGTTGGAAGTCGATCGGTACAGCCAACTCGTTCAAAAACGTTTCCAAGAAACTCGATCGCGCGACTCTGCAGCTCATCTACTGATTCGATCAGCTCTCGTCTCTCCCGCATTCCTCTACCTGGGAGCGGATGAGGAACGGTCCGATCATCAGGAGCAAGTGCTTTCAAATCTTCAGTTGGCGGAACGACTTTCCTACTTCCTGACGTCGGGACCTCCCGATGGCCGAATGATGGAGTCGGTTCAAGTCGGCCGATTGACTCGTGCCGACGTGCTCACTCGGCACGCGGACAGACTCTTGCGATCCAAATCATCGGCACCATTCGTGGAGGCATTCACAACCCAGTGGTTGGGCCTGGACAAGCTTGATTCGCTGATGCCCGACCCCGGCCTGCTGAAGAACTTTGCAGCGGGCCATCGCGAAGGACTGCGACAGGAGCCGATCGCAACTTTTGGCCACATCCTGAACAACAACTTGTCCGTGGTCGAGTTCATCTGTCCGGATTATGTCTTCACCAACGGTGCCGTTGGCAAGGACATCTATGAATTCGACGCAGCTTTGCTCGCTGGCATGGGAAAGTCCAAGCGCAACGTTCAATTGGTTTCGGTTGATCCCGGAGACTACCGGGGTGGGTTACTAGGAATGCCCGGTGTGATGATGGCGACCGCGAATGGAGTGGATACGCAGCCGGTACTGCGGGGCGTGTGGGCACTCGAGAATATCTTGGGGTCGCCCATTCCAGAGCCTCCGAAGTCGGTGCCCGCGCTGACTCCTGACACGACCGGAGCGAAATCACCGAAAGAGAAGCTTGCCGCTCACATGTCTGATGCCTCGTGCGCCGCCTGTCATCGACACATCGATCCCGTCGGATTCGTGCTGGAGAGCTACGATGCGATTGGCCGTTGGCGCACCCACTACACAAAGACTGAGAAGCAACGGCGTAGCCCTGGTCCAAAGGCAGTGCTGGTCGACTCAGCGGGGACGCTACCAAATGGCGTGGCTTTGCAAGACGTGACGGACCTCAAACAGTGGCTGGCAGATCATCCCGAGTTGTTTGCCCAATGTCTTGCCGAGAAGCTGTTGACCTACGCGACCGGGCATCCGTTGAGCTTTCGCGAGCGATCGATCATTACCGAAGTCGTCACGAAGCAAAAGCAGGAAAATGATCTGCGACTAAGGAACCTGATTGTAGCGTTGGTCGACAGCAAAGTCTTTCGTGCGCGGTAGTTCGACAGCACTATCTGCTCTAGGCAGAACGTCCTAAATCGTGAGATCGCAGCCTGGCATCTTCGACTTTTGGTGGCTCGTACTCGCAGTCAACGAAATGGTACGCTTGCTCTCACTCGGCGTCGTTCAAGAAGGACGAACTAGAGATCAAGGGCTGCTTGCAAGCCAACGGTCTCGCGCCTTGGTACACTCGCTACAAGTGTACACGCGAGCGTATTCCTGCTGTAGAGGAATGCAGGATCGGGTGTCATAGACTTCATCGGCATGGGGAAACAAAACGCGTCGCGCGCTATCGACCTTTTCCCAAGCGCGCATGCCGTACGTCAGCCTGACCAGTTTCTTCGTCATCGTGACGTTGTGAGTCTGGCACGTGGATGACTGCTGAACCGTGACATCGTAGACCGTTGCTGCATCGATGGACCGAAGAAGCAAGACTGCTCCGACAGCAGCTGCAGGAGCAATCAGCAGAAGAGCCCGAAGGCTAAGCTGTTTGCGTTTCAGCGTCATTGGGGCATACCAATTTCTGTCCTCGAGAAACTGCCATTCGACTTTAGACGCGACACGGGTCATGAGTTGACCAGCCTTGCAACTGGCGCGAGTCCATGCCGGGAACGCTCTATCCTAGTCTTCAATCTGGACTGCAATGCGTCAGAGGACGTTTTTGGGCGAAAGCACCAGCGTCCCAAACTGCTCCTCCATCCACTCTCGATCTTCCTCACTGAGCGTCGCACGCCGCGTGATTTCACCGGTTTCGTCCGTATCCCACAGCCAACCAGCCGAATAGACGAGCTTGAATCGACATTCATCGGCCGCGTTGGCGTAGATCGAGACGAGACCGGTCGGAAGAGTGATCGGCATAGGGTCCCAAATCGACCGAGCGTGAATCTCGGCAAGCTTAGAAATAACTGCCGGATCATGGATTCGACGATCGCCCATTTGAAGATCGCTAATCGAACGGAAATCGCGTCGAACGCCTGAATGCGGAAGAACATTCGAAGCGACACAGCCGGCAAGGCCAAGAAGTGCCGATACTATGATCCAGCGAAAAATCACCAATCGATCCTTCTGCGCGAGAGCAAGCACCCAACCACTCGGTGCGACGTCGTAGTTAGAAGATACCAACGGATCGAGAGCGCGATCGAAATTACTTGGCAGGATCTTCCATAAGAGGCAACCTCAATTCAGTCAATCCGACGCGGCTAATTCCCGCTCAACGGCAGACGGACTTCAACGCTTCGCATCAAGGCTAGACTCTGCGCTTGGGATTCCGAAACCGCGAAGCGGTGGTTTTCGATAGGCTGGGACGAAGTCCCAGTTGAGTGGCAGATAAAACGTCTGAACCGCGGAGCGGTGACAGGTTCGCATCGTGTCCAAGCCGCAAAAGACGTCGCTTCGCGATTGCAAGAACGTTGGGTGATCTGTCGATAGCAGCCCGCCTACTCCGAAGGCTTGGCTTGATAGCGGTTGGCAAATGGCCCGCTGATTCGCTTCGCGGTCCGAGTGCGGCTCGGGATCACGGAGTGATCTGTCGACTTTGGCGCCTTCTCCGAAGGTTTGGCTTGATGGCGGCTGGCAAGTCGCGGCGCCGACGGGTGATGGGGCTAGCGCCGCTCCGCGATGCGAAGCTTCGCACTGCGGCTGCGAGGGTTGATAGCGATTTCTTGATCGCTGGGACGCAACGGTTTCTTCGTGACTTCCTCCCAACGCTCGTCTTGCCGAAAAGCGTGCTTGACCAGTCGATCCTCCAACGAGTGAAAACTGATCACGGCCAAGCGACCTCCACTGCGAAGCCATTGAGGAGCCTTCTGAAGCGTCCGCTCCAGAATGCCCAGTTCGTCGTTGACCGCGATCCGTAGGGCTTGAAACGTCCGTGTCGCGGGATGGATATCATGCCCCTTGGAACGTGGCACGCTGGCACGACAGATTTGTACCAGTTGGTCCACCGTTCGCACCGGAGTCTTGGCCCGGGCCGCTTCGATCACACGCCTGGCAATTCGGCGACTGAAACGCTCCTCGCCGTACTGATAGATCGCGTCGGCAATCTGCTTTTCACTATGGCGAGCCAGCCAATCACTCGCCGCGACTCCGCTCTCGGGGTCAAACCGAAGATCGAGCGGTCCATCGCTTTGAAAACTGAATCCACGCTCACGGTCTTCCAACTGATCGCTGGAGAGCCCAAGGTCCAGGATCATGGCGTCAGCATGGGCGATGCCCAGCGTTTCGAGAGCGCGCCCCGCCTGTTCGTAGCTGCCCAAGAACAACTCCAGCCTTGGATCGCTGCTCCTGGCCTCCTCGCGTTCGCTAACCGCAGGATCTCGATCCAAGCCGATCACACGCTCGATCGAAGGTACTCGGTGCAGCAGCAGATTCGTGTGTCCTCCACCTCCGAACGTGCCATCAATCACTGTCGATGGATGACACACGCGGACCGCTTCCACGATCTCTTCGGGCATGACCGAGACGTGCACCGTGGCGGCTGTGTCACGAGGGGTGACCACCACATGATCATCGTTGGTGTTGCTCAAACCTTCACCGGCTCGTTGCAGCGAAGTGCGGTATCGATCTGATCGGCAATCCTCTTTAGCCGCTGCAGGTCGCCACCACCGACTTCGGCGGCAACCCAGCCGATATAGTCGATGTCGCGCAGCGCCTGGTAGACGCGGTCCCATGGCAAGTCGCCTTCGGTGATGTCCGCCCACCCCTGCTTGGCGCGTGAGTAACCCTTAATGTCCAGCTTGACCACGCGGTGGCCTAGCGTGCGGATCCAGCCCGCGGGATCGCCGTATTTCCAATGATTGCCAATGTCGAACTGCGTTGCGACCAGCGACGAGTCGAATGCGTCGACGTACTCCGCCAGCCGATCGGCTGTTTGATCGGTGCCCCCATCGTGGTCGTAAAGGAAGTGATTCCAAACGTTTTCGATCAGGATCTTGACACCCTGCTTCTCCGCTTCTGGAAGGGCTTTGCTTACGTTTTCGAGCGAGCGAGCAAAGACTTCCTGTTGCGTACCGTCTTTGCCGTGCCCGGGTACTAACAGGATCGAGTCACCACCGAAAGCGGCGGTTTCGCGAATGCCATCGATAAGCGATTGGAGGGCACGCTCGCGGACTTCCCGATCGGGGTCACTGTGCCGAATCTTCCAGTGCGTTCCGTTGACGGTCCCGTCGACAGGAAGGCCGGTCGAGTCGATCGCAGCGCGAACGGCGTCAAGATCGTTTCCAGGGGCATTGAGTTCGATCCCGTCGAACCCGGCTTCTTTTGCCATCGCGAAACGCTGTGCAAGCGGCAACGATCCCGGCCGCACCATGCCGATCTTCAGCGTCTTGCGAAGCCATGGGGTCGTGGAGGGATCCGTCGCCTCTTGAGCACAAAGTGAAGATCTCGACGACGCCATCGCGGCGGTGGCACACATGGCCGCGGTGTTGCGGATAAACTCTCGGCGGCTGCTCATGACGGGATGGCTCGGCTGACACGAAGGGCTAAATGGACTCGAGATTCGGGAGCCTTGGCGTTTCTACCGAATCGACGCCGAGTATAGATCTTGCCAAGCAAGACTCCAAATGTAACGCCAGGCAGCCGGCTCCTGACCTTTTCACTTGATACCACTCCATGTTTGATCGCCTGTCGCGTTGGATGCTGCCGCTGGGCCCGGTTCTGGCGACCCTGATCGCCGGCATTTGCTACTCCCAGGGACTTTCCCAACCAGCATCGTTTTGCCTTTGGGTCGCGTTGTTGTGCGCGACTTGGTGGATCTTCGAGTGCCTGCACATCGCCGTGGTTGGGCTGGTGCCCTTCGTCATGCTGCCCGCGTTTGGTGTCAGCGGGCACAAGGAAGTTGCACAGGGCTACGGGCACAGCCTGATCCTGCTGTTGCTGGGTGGTTTCTTGCTGTCGGCCGCAATGGAAAAGAGTGGGGCGCACCGACGGATCGCGCTGACGATGGTCCGTTTGGTCGGTGGCAACGGGGGACGACGACTGGTTCTTGGATTCATGCTGGCCACGGCGCTGCTTTCGATGTGGATCAGCAATGCGGCAACCACGCTGATGATGCTGCCGATCGCCTTAGCGGTCCTGAGCCAGGCGGGCGATCCCAAGCTGCACAAAGCATTGCTGTTGGGCATGGCCTACGCAGCCAGCATCGGCGGGATGGCAACACCGATTGGCACGCCACCCAACGTCGTGTTCATGGGAGTGCTGGACGAGACGTTCGACGGCGAAATCAAAATGGGCTTCTCGCGTTGGATGTCGTTCGGGATCCCTGTCGTCATGATCATGTTGCCGACCATCTGGCTGTGGGTCACGCGCGGATTGACCCAAGGCAGAACGATCCAGATGCCTGAGGTGGGTCGTTGGGGGCCAAGCGAAAAACGCGTCTTGGTCATCTTTGCCGTCACGGCGTTGCTATGGATGTTTCGGGGCGAACCCTATGGCGGATGGTCCGGTCTGTTGCCGGGTGGTGGCGCGACCATTGGCGACGCTACCGTCGCGCTTGCCGCTAGCTTGGCGCTGTTCGTCTGCCCGAGCGGCGAGCCACACGAAAATGGAAATCGAGCAGACGACGACATCGAGAACGGGGCCGCCACCAGCGACGAAGCTGCTTTGCCGCAGCTGACCCAGCCGATCACGCAAAGACTACTCGACTGGGACACGGCCAAGAAAATCCCTTGGGGCATCTTGTTGATGTTCGGCGGAGGATTGGCTCTGGCGACCGGATTCAAAGACTCGGGGCTCAGTCAGTCGATCGGCAGCCAGCTGGCGTTTCTGTCCGACGCGCCCTCCTGGCTGGTCGTGCTGTCGATCTGCCTGCTGGTCACGTTCTTGACCGAGATCACCAGCAGCACGGCTACTGCGACCCTGCTGCTGCCGATTTTGGCTCAACTCTCCGTCGCCTCTGGCCTGCCGCCAGAGATGGTGATGGTGCCGGGCACCATCAGTTGCAGCTGCGCGTTCATGCTTCCGGTCGCTACCGCGCCCAATGTCATCGTTTTTGGTGCCGGTGGTATACGGACCGATGAAATGGCACGCACCGGATTGATGTTGAATTTCTTTGCCGCAGTTGTCATCACTATCGTCACGTTGCTTGTTGTCGGATGACCCAACCGTTGGTTTCCGTTTCCCTCCTGTCAGGTTTCACACATGAGTTCGGCGAATCCTTACGAATCAGCATCCACGATGGCCCCACCACTGACTCCACCTGGAATTCGCCACGTGCAGGTGCGACCGATTGAGTTGCTGCAACGCGGCTACGAATTCATTAAACCGAACTATTGGCTATTCCTGGGAATCGTCTTCGTTGGAGTGCTGATCGGATCCATCGTCCCCTTCCAGATCTTGATGGGAACGATGCTGCTGGGAATGTTCACCTGCATGATGTTCCACGAGCAGGGCCGAAAGGTCGAGTTTGGCGATCTCTTCAAAGGGTTCGACAATGTCGGGGATTCTATCATCGCCTGGCTGATCATCTTGGGGTCGATCTTTCTGATGGTCATTCCGTTGGTTATCGTGCTGTTCGTTTGCTTGGGCGCGGTCGTCGCGATAACAGGAGCTGACGGACCGGGTATCGCGGTCGGCATGTTGGTGTTTTACCCACTACTCATCTTGGCCTCATGCTTCGTCTACGTCCCCTTCCTGTTCATGTTCCCATTGATGGCCGAGTACAAACTGCCCCCCATGCAGGCGTTGAAGCTAAGTTGGGCGGGCGCAAAGGCCAATCTTTTTGGACTGTTCAAGTACGTGCTCGTGATCTCTCTGGTCAGCTTCATTGCTGCGCTGGCGTGTTACATCCCCGCCATCTTGCTGTCACCGATCTCGTTCGCGTCTCTGTTTCTGCTGTATCGAGACGTTTACGAGCGTCAGTTGGTCACGGGATGAGAGCGTGCAACGCGTAGCAAGACTCGCGGAAAGTTTCGGCGTCGTGTAGCGAAACTCGCAGAGAGTCTTGGGATGGACGCCGTTGCGCCGACAGCCTACGCGGCTTTCGCTACGGAGTGTCGGCTTCCTTCGACTTTTCGATGCGACCGAACATGTGCCCCCCTTTATCATCGTGTTGCCACGTTCCGACATATCGGCCGTTGCGGATAAGAACGCGTGATGAGAACGTCCCCATTCCGGGAATCCATACGTTGTCCAACGTGATCACGGGTGTGTCACCAGCGAACAAAACCCTCAGCTCCATCGGAACCTCGCTATCGGTCTCGCCGTACTTGATCCGCGCCGTGAAGCGAAAACGATCCGACTCGGCCAGCTTCTCGCACTTGCTGATCGTGTACTCCTCTTCCTTGGGCATCATCTCCGGTTTGGAATCGACCGTGAATCGGCCAATCAGCTTTGCGCCGGTCATGTAGCGTGCGAAAGCGAGGTCGCGCTCAGTGGTATCGACTGTCTTCGGGACCTCTGTTGCTGCATTGTCTTCATCAGCCCGTGCCGTGTGGGAACCGCTTGCCACCAGGAGACCAACAAGCAGGGCGATCGAACGTCGAAACAGATCGCGTCGCGTGGAAAACGGCATCATCTTTCTCCCGTTAAGAGACTGGCGTGGAAGTCGGCTCAAGTGTGTTTCGGAACCAATGCATCGCTGCTTTGGCAATCCGAGCATGAATGATGCTGGGGTGCCCCCCCAGCGAGATACCATGCTGACGCATTCGGTCGGTCGCGTCCAGCAATCCAAACTGCACATCCGTCGCCGGAATCGGCTTGTCGCTCGAGACAGGCAAGTCTGGGTACGCGTCGACCAACAGCACCCAGTCGGCCTGATATCGCTGTCGAATCCTCGTCAGCGCTTCCCGTAGCGAAGTCGATTGCTGCAGACGGATCAAGTCAGATTGATCGGCGAACGAAAGTCCGCCCAGATAAGCCGAGGTGGAACCCAATTCGGCGAACCAGTGCCCCAACAGCGCTGCATGCCCCAGTTCGACGACCATCAAGGACTGCTCGGCCGCACGAAGTTGTCGTTCCACTGCATGCTGCTGCTCAAAGGTCTCGCCATCACCAAAATGAAGGTCACCCACTCGCTGCAGGATCTCCTCCCGAGTCTGACGAATCGTTTGATCGCACGCCGTCAACGACTCCTCCGTCGCCGTGATCCGAAGCGAGATCGTCGCGGAGCTGACCGTGATGCCGACTCGCGGCTGCCTTCCCCGCTGGATCATTTCGCCCAAACGAGATTCCATGTCACTTTCGCCTGTCCCAAAGAACTTCATCACGCTGTGACGAATGAAGCGTCTGCCACCGGAACGCTGCAATATCGCCGGCACGACCGAGTCATCGAACATCTGCTTCATCTCGGCCGGCACGCCGGGCAGCGCGATTGCTTCGCTGGCCGTCCCATCACCTCGCTCAAATAACAGCCGAACGCCCGGAGCGGTTCCCTGCGGGTTGTGGATCGGTTCCGATCCAAGCGGAAACATCGCCTGAACGCGATTCCGCTCCGGCATCTCTCGCCCTCGCGCGGAGAACATCGACTCGATGTGTCGCAGCGAACCTTCATCCAACTGAAGTGGACGCCCCGACGCTCCTGCCATTGCTTCTCGAGTCAAATCATCTCGTGTCGGTCCCAACCCACCGGTACTGACAACGACATCGGCGCGTTGCGAAGCGATCCTGAAGACATCAATGTTGTGGTTCAGGTTGTCTCCAAC
>JBCCUO010000087.1:0-8884 GCA_039196805.1 Planctomycetota bacterium
ATGGGGTCGGTCACGCTGTACTGCGGCTCGAGTCGACTGAGTATGTCTGCCCGGCGATTGTCCGTCGCTATCGCGCGGATTTCGACGACATCACCCACTCGCAGTCCCAGTTCCGCGGGGAGAAAACGATATTCGGCAACCTGGTTTCCCAATTGGCCCTTGGCATCTTCCCAGAGCGTTGGGGAACGCAGCGACTCCAGGCCGCGATCGATACGCAGCTCGACTAAAGTCAAACCGTAGTCGGGATCGGATGCGTGAACTTCGATCCGCTGCTGCATGTTCAGGGGAACTTCACGGGGCGTCTGCTGAGGAACGACGATCGCAACGTCGGGCGGCAAATCTTCAATCACTTCGATGGGGTACACGATCGGCTCGGGATTCGTTTGCCCGTCGCCATCCCAGACTTGGATGCGATACGATTCACGCTGCACCAGGCCAACGCTTGGGTCGACGCAACGCAGCAAGAACACCACCTCAGCTGACTGCCCGTCAGGTCCAATCGTTAGCTCGTTGACTCCCGCGGTTGCCCGGACTTCGGTACCGATCGTTTTAGGATTGAACTGAATCTTGCCCGCTTCGATCGCACGGTTAGTACGGATCCGAATGGTGACTCGAGTTCCGTCCGGCGCTTCGATCGCTCCGCTTCGACTGGTTCGCGGCAGTCTTCCGGTATAGCTAGGGGGGAGATATTGCACGGACTCGAGCGCGACAACGGGAACGTTCTTGGGTTTGATCTCGTAGGTCCGGCTGCGTGCGTCTCCGGCCCGAATCCAGTATCGAATGGGGGCGTGCGCTGAGTAGCGGATCGGTAGTGTCGCGGCAAAACGATCTGTGTCGATCGCGTCAGCATCCTTGGGCAGCTTGTCCCCCGTCGCCATCTCGACGACACCGTTGCCGTCGGTCGAACTCCAGTGCAACGATGCGGGTTCGCCGTCTAACAATCCATCGATCTGGGCCGAAATCCATTGGTCGCGTCCGGCCAGCACCGACGCGTCTCCCGGTAGGATGTCCTGAATCGAAACGCGGAGAGCCGGATCGATCGATGCCCAAGGTGCGATCAGTCGGGCCGCCGATTGCAAAGCGTTCTTGGGGGAAGCAACCGCGTAGGCCATCAAGACGGTCAGCGTGACGATCGCCGCGATCCAATAGGCGAACGTCCCCGTGGCCTCGCTGGGCAAGCTTTCCTGTCGGTTCAGCTTACCGGCGACCTGCGTGCCAATGGTTCGAACGACGGTGGCTTGCAAGCCAACGGCACGGTCCGAATTGGCCAGACTGACGTAGCTGGTTAAGGCCTGCTTCATCTCGGGGGCGTCACGTTCCATCGACCGAGCGGCATACTCGGGCTGAACTCGGTGCCCCAAGAGCGGCATCACGTTATGCACCACGCGGTACACGATCCACACGACCAAAGCCAAGCAGAAAAGGCTGCGGCCTAACGCGCCGGGCGAATAAATCCACTGATCGACGACGACCCACGCCAAAACGGCCAGCATCACGATGATGGCCAGACGAAGCGAGTCGCGAATCAGTTTGGCCCACCAGAGTGCGGATGCCACCTCGTCGATGCGTTTGTTAATCAGCATTTCGGCTCGCTGGCCGCCGCGAGGGCGTTGTGCGGCGGAAGGCGGTGCCGTAGCGGATGACATGGGACGTCCAAAGTAGGGATCAGGAACCATTTGAGTATAGCCGGCCTGTTCCAGGTGAACGTCGGCCAACGCGGCCACACCGCTTCCGAGGCGGCTTCTCGGTGGCGAAAGAACGGGAAATCGACGGTCGTGCCGAGATTGCGCTTCACGCACGCCGTTCAAATCATGGCGGCTCGCAACCACTTCGTCCGCTAGAAAACGAACCGACAGGCAAAAACCTCGGCCTGCCGGTTAGTTCAGTGGGTTGCTTAAACGGGTTCGGGATGCTTAAGTCAGGGTCCCGAGCTGTAGTGGCGGTTGGACGCTCGGCTACCATGCACTTCCATAAGATATCCATTCCTAGAAAACATCTGCAATGAGATACGCTTTCCGACTCGCGGAATTGCTCGGCCACACGCCTGATCGAAGGAAACGTCCGGGAACGATCAAGTCGATTGTCGAACACACTGGCCTGGATCGACACCAGGTCGCTTCGTTGCTGAAGAACGAGGCGAAGTACATCCCGCTGGAAGCCCTCTCGCGACTGTGCGATTTTCTGATCGAAAACGGACACGCCACGGCGGACCAATTGCCCGGGGCCCTGTTTGCGGTCAATGCCGAGAATTTTTGGGAGCTGTTGGCACGACGTGGCGACATTGAAATCGTCGTGGGCGTGCGTCAAGGTGCCGGAAGCGACGCTCCGGAGTCCGCGTCGGTGGTTGCCAGCGACTCCGTTCTGGTCGGAGAGTTGCTCAACGGAGTCTCGACCCTGGGCGGTGCCGCCAAACACCATGGATCTCCGGAGACGGATGAATCCAAAGACGGTTCCGTCCCGATGCCCGACCGTATCCAGCAGACGCTGGTTTGGAGTCCGGGAGAGATTTCGCTTGCCGATGCCCGAGCGAGGGCTCAGGAGGTCTTCGATGGATTTGTCGAGGCTCAGGGTGACCGTGGGATCGTCTGCATCGGCAGCGTGAAAAGTAATCCGACGGTCGAATTGGTGTTTGCGGATGCTTTCGGATGCACTCCGTTTGTCACCGAAGATGATGTCGACGATGTTTCGGCACGAAGTTGCCCATTCTTCCTGCGTTACCGAGATAGCGACCCCAAGCCGGACGGTGCGTCGGCAGGTACCCGTCTGAGCAAGAACGAAGACGCTCCCCAACCCGGGTTCTACTACGAGAATGACGACGGCACTTGGTCCTACGCCGGAGGTGGTGATAAGGATACTGCGTTGGTTTTCTATCTTTTCCGCGAGGCGCTGGGTCGACTGGACATGGTGCTCAGTGGATTCTCGGGTCGTGCCACACGGTTGTTGGCGAAAACGCTTGCCAGTCGTGGCGAAGAGTTTTGGCCACCGGTCTACGAGGAGAATGGACTGCAAATCGGAGCCTATTTGGTCACCTACGAAAACACGGAGACCAAGCCGAGCCGCGACGACTTGCTTTACAACCCCGGCGGTGCCGCCACGATCATGCCGCTACCACGCGAAGCGATCGCGCGGCGGATGCGACGTCGTTAGGCCACCGCTCTCTGTCTCCCAACCGCACGCTCTTCCTCCGGGGCTCACACCAGAGCACCCGGATTGTCTCTGCGGCTGGATTACTTCGCTGCCTCGATGATAGGTCACGCAGATCGGTGAAGGCGACGAATACACGCTGCTGAGGCCCGCGATCAGGATCTATGTGCTCGACGCCATCCTATTTTGCGAGGCACCGCCAAATCATAGCGATTCTTTGCTTCGCAGCCGCGACGGCCAGTTGGAACTGACCGATGGGATGCAAATCCATTTTCTTGAGTTGCACAAGTACGTCGTGCCAAGCGATCATCAAATCAGCGACAGTACGGCGAGTAGGGGCGATCGCCACTTAACAAGTCGTTGTGCCTGAGATTTGCATGCCCCAGCTAAAACGTCAGGTCGCCCCTTACCGCGGTGGGATGAGCGTCGCTGAATTGCTCGATCAGCGACTTGGACTGCTCGTCGATTGATTCCGGCAACTTGATCTGCAGCTGGACAATCAAGTCTCCCTCCGAGCCATCGCGGCTCTTGATGCCTTGCCCCTTTAGCCGCAGGCGTCGTCCACTACTGCTGCCCGCTGGAATGGCGAGCGTTGCGGTGCCATTGGGCGTGGGGATATCGACCTTGCCGCCCAATACGGCTTCACCGATAGAGATGGGTAGCGTCAGTTCCAGGTTGTTGCCCAGGCGATTGAAATGGGGGTGCTCTGAGACTTTGATGATCAGGATCAGATCGCCGCTCGGGCCCCCGGTGGGCGACGCTTGACCCTGCCCACGCAGTCGCATCTTGCTGCCGGGTTTGATACCGCCTGGGATCGTGACCGAAAGCTTTTCATGTTGGCCTCCACGATCCAGGTAGAACTCGACCTTGTCTCCTTTGACCGCAGTGGTAAAGGGAATCTCGAGTTCGTGTCGAACGTTGGCTCCCGGCTGCGGAGGGGCATGGCGTTGTCGGTGCTGGGGACCAGCGCCTCCACGTGCCGCTCCGCCCGCCATCATCTGCTCAAAGAAGTCGCTGAATCCACCTTGGAATCCACCCGTTGCACCTGAAGCGCCGAAGATCTGCTCCAGATCCAAGCCATCAAAGCTGGGACCGGCGCCACTGCCGGGGCTCCATCCACCACTGCGAATCTGCTCGAAGTCCTCACCATACTGATCGTAGGCGGCTCGTTTCTTTTCGTCGCTCAGGACGTCGTACGCTTCCTGGACGCGTTTGAACTTTTGCTGGGCGGACTTGCTGTCAGGGTTCTTGTCGGGGTGGTACTTGAGCGCCAGCTTGCGGTGCGCCTTGCGAATCTCGTCGGCTGAAGCGTTGCGATTGACACCCAGCGTTTGGTAGAGGTCTTCTGCCACAGTGATTTAAATGAGATGGGTAGGGTTTGGTAGGCTGGCGGTTCGGCAATGACGGACATCGATTCGAGCGTGAAGCGAATCAGGCACCCTGATGTTCCGCTCAGTGCTAAGCTGGTGTTAGCCACCGAAGCCTAAACGATAAGCTTCCTCCGCCAACTGCCAACCTGGCAGAATGGCGATCATTGGCACTCTTTTGCAAATCGTGATCCGAAACGCCGATGAAGCGCCGCATTTCAGCTCACACGCACGGTTTGCTTCTAGCGGCGTTCTTTTTTTCGCTGGTGTCGCCGGCAAGGTCGACTTGTGCCGAAAAGGGGACGCTGACGATCACGGCGAATGATCAGGAAAGCGGTGAGCCGGCCGTGACGCGGATCGAGCTGTATCAAGGGCCCGTGCCGCCTGGCGATCTGTACTCGCGGTTTCCGGTCAAGGCGGGTCAGCGGACGGCGCGGCGTCGACCGGCGGGCAAACCGGTTGTGATTCGACGCGCAGCTTCGGCGGGCGTCGGCATCGTGCTGGACAGACAGTTGGATGCGACGCTAGCGGACGGAGCGTACTCGTTTCGTGCTGTCCGAGGTCCAGAGTACCGGATTGTCAGCGGCAACTTCAGTCTGGAAGAGACGAGCTTGGATCAGCACGGTATCGAGCTTCCTCGGATGGTCGACATGCTGCAGTTGGGGTGGACCAGCGGCGATTGCTTTGTCCCCCCAGCGAAGTCGAGCCTTCCGCTGCGGATGGTATCGGAAGACCTTCACTTGGCCGCCACGTCGGAAACGTCGCCCCGACTGCTGAACCAGGAGCGGATTCCTGGCCGGTCGGTCAAGGATCCACTGATTCATGATCCACTCTGGATCGAGCGGGGCGTGCAGCAGTACGGTGGCCTCTGTTTCTACGGACTTCCGGCAGACGATCCGGAGGCCAGTGAGTCGGACCAGACGCCGAAACCACTGCCGGTGCAGCGCATTGTATCCATCCGAGACGGTGGACGCGTTGCTATCGAGAATCCGTTTGCTTGGCAGCTTCCGGTTTGGCTGGCCAGTGACCGCATTGATGGAATGTTCGTGCTGGGGGACTGGTTGCAGCTGGACAAACGAATTCGCAAGGTGCCTGACGGACGACCTCGTGGTAACCAGCGGTTTGACGCGGACACGGCACTGGGGCATTGGGCGGAACAGGTGTATCAACATGTGCTGGAGTGCGGTATCGAAATGCCTCCTTTGGCTGGCTGCGGTAGCGAGGGGCAATCGACTCCGGTTGGCTACAACCGCCTCTACGTGGGAATTCCAAAACCCAACTACGATCAGACTGATCAAGAAGTGATCCGAGTCTCGACACCCGAGCTGTGGTGGAGTTCAGCGTGGAGAGGAAACAGCGTCGCCACCAACGGACCGTTGCTTCGGCCGATGATCAATGGCATGGCGCCGGGGCATCATTTCGAATTCACCGGCAGTGACAAACAAGAGTTGACTGTTGAGCTTTCATTGACGGTTCGCGATCCCGTGGATTACTTGGAAGTGATCCACAACGGGCGGGTACACTACACCGCCAAGCTGGACGAGTTCGCCAAGCAGAAGGGGCGCATTCCTCCGCTCTTGGTCGGTCGCAGCGGCTGGGTGTTGGTCCGGGTGGTCACGTTGTTTCGCGACCACTACCGTGCCGCGATCAGCGCCCCCTGGTACATCCGCTTTAACGATCAGCCACGAGTGTCATCGCGATCGGTCCGTTTCTTCCAGGATTGGTTGAGCGAGTATGAGGAAAGGCTGCGGCGCTTGCCTGCCGAGGAGTTGGCGCCGCACGTTCCCTTCGTCAAAGCCGCCCGTAAGTTTTGGTCGGCGAAGGCAACGTCGATCAATGCGAGCTGACCGGCCCTCATGGCGTTCCATTCAACCGGGTTCCGTGGACGCCGGACCGGTGCCAAAATGTGGGGATGAGTCCGATTGCCAAAGACGTCTTGCCCTACGAATCTCATTCGATGTCGGTTGGGGATCACCAGCTCCGTTACCTGGACGAGGGTCCGAACGATGCCACGGAAACGATCCTCTGCGTGCACGGAAATCCGACCTGGAGCTACTACTTTCGATCCGTCGTGGATCGATTCAAGGATCGCTACCGCGTCGTTGCCGTGGATCATCTGGGTTGCGGCCGCAGCGACAAGCCGCCGGAAGACCAGTTTGGCTATCGGCTGAGTGATCATCGCGACAACTTGATCAAGCTGATTCAGCAGCTGGATCTAACCCGAGTCAACTTACTGGCTCACGATTGGGGTGGTGCGATCGGGTTGGCCGCGATGGTTCGGTGTCAGGAACGTGTCAGTCGAATCGCGTTGCTGAACACGGGTGCGTTTCCGCCACCCTACCTGCCGCTGAGAATCGCAGCGTGTCGGTGGCCGGTCGTCGGGCCGCTGGGCGTGAGGGGGTTGAACCTTTTTGCTCGTGCCGCTGTCCCGATGGCGATGTCGCGCAATCGGCTGACGGCGGAAGCGGCGGCGGGATTGTTGGCACCATACGATAGCTGGCGGAACCGCGTGGCGATCAACGCATTCGTCCGCGACATTCCCATGAATCGAGCGCACCCGACGCACGCGGCTCTTGAAAGTCTGGAAAGCCAGTTATCAGCACTTCGGTCACGGCCAATCGTCTTGGTGTGGGGAATGAAGGATTGGTGCTTTCGCCCCGAGTGCTTGCAGCGGTTTGAATCGCATTGGCCTGAAGCCACGGCGGTACGTATTCCTGACGCGGGCCACTACGTCTTACTGGACGCGCCCGAGGAGACGTTGCAGGCCATCGAAGAACACCTTTCGCGGTCTTCGGACGATGCGGATACCGATGGATGACCAACTTGAGTTCGCCCCCCACAACCCAATCGCTTGCTCCGACCGGCGAACCGAGTTCGTGGTTCATTGTCCGGTCATCGATTCAGAGCCACCGCGACGCGATTCGTTGGGCGTGCCTGATGGAGGCCATCGCGCCCAAAGTGGGAAACGTGTTTCCCGGTCGAAGCTTCCACGACCTGGAGTTTGCGGATTTTGTGGTCGCAGCTGAAGTCACTGCTGAAGCGCTGACGGTTTCGAAGGAGCCATTTTGCCAACGGATTGCCTTGGCGGTGGAGTCCACTGCTCGGAAGACGTCGTCCAACGTCAACTTGGGAATCGTCTTGCTGATGGCACCGTTGGTGGCAGCCGATCAGTCGCTTGCACCCGAGCCAAGTGGTGACTTCCCCGCCGGCCACGGCCGGTCACTGCCTCCTCTGAACGTGGTTCGGTGGCGTGATGAGATCGCACGCCAATTGGAAGCCGTTGATCGCCACTCTACCCAGCAAGTGTTCCAGGCGATTCGCCATGCCTCCGCCGGCAGCCTGGGAACGGTCGATGAAATGGATGTCAACGATCCCGAGGCTCTCGATATCGACTTGATCCCGGCGATGAGGCTGGCGGAACACCGCGACCGGGTCGCCAGGCAGTACGCTCATGACTTCGCGGACTTGTTCGACTCGGTCGTGCCTGTCCTGGATCGGTCGATCGAGCGCTGCGGCGATTGGATGGCGGGAATCGTCGACGCGCAGATCCGGTTGTTGACGGCCCAGCCCGACAGTCTGATCGTCCGCAAATGTGGTGCCGGTGCAGCGGAGGAAGTCCAACGCAGGGCAGGTCGGATCGATGGTTTTGAAGCGAACTGTCAGGGCTGGTGGAGTCAAGTCCGGGAGTTGGACGCATGGCTGCGACGAGACGGGAACCGCTTGAACCCGGGAACGACGGCGGACTTGATCGCTGCCGGGCTATACGTGCTTCTGCGTAGCCGCCACAGTACGGGTTGAGTTTGACCAGCGAGTTCGCCGCGTTTGTCGCAGCGTCCAAAACGGATTACTAATTCGAGAGCGATTGATGCCTGAACCGACTTTTCGTGTGGATGTCACGAAAGAACAATTCGTCTTTTCTGCGGCCCACTTCATCACCTTTGCCGGCGACATCTGCGAACGTCTTCACGGGCACAACTACGGTGTCCGGGTGTGTGTCGAAGGACCTCTGGATGCAAACCGGTACGTGGTCGACTTCATCGCCCTCTGTGACGCGATCTTGGCCGAGACGAAGGCCCTGGATCATCATGTGATCCTGCCGTCCGACCATGCCGAGATCAAGGTCACGCAGGATTCGACCGAAACGACCGCGCGGTTTCGCGAGCGGCGATGGGTGTTTCCCAACGAGGACTGTGTGCTGCTACCAGTGATCAATACGACCGCCGAGGAGATCGCTCGCGTCTTGGCTCAGCGCGTCATCGACCGGACGCGATCCACCTTCGGCGACGCATTGACGATGATCGAGGTGGCCGTGGATGAGAACAACGGACAATGGGGCGTTTGCCGAATGCCCTGGAGCTGACGGTGAACTACAC
>JBCCUO010000088.1:0-8876 GCA_039196805.1 Planctomycetota bacterium
CATCGATGGTGGCAACACGCATTACGTCGATACGGAAGAGCGAACCAAGCGAGTCGAAGCGGCAGGCCTGCAGTATGTCGGTTGCGGGGTTTCCGGCGGCGAGGAAGGGGCACTGAAGGGCCCCAGCCTGATGCCGGGTGGGACGAAGGACGCGTGGCCGCACGTCAAGGAGATGTTCCAGGCAATTGCGGCCAAGGTTGGCCCCAACGATGACATCCCGTGCTGTGAGTGGGTCGGCCCGCGTGGATCGGGGCATTACGTCAAGATGGTCCACAATGGCATCGAATACGGCGACATGCAGTTGATCTGCGAAGCGTATCAGCTACTCAAGGAGTTGGGAGGGCTTTCGAACGATGAGCTGTACGACGTCTTCGAGACATGGAACCAAGGCAACCTGCAGAGTTACCTGATCGAGATCTCTCGCGACATCTTTAGCGTCAAAGATGATCAGGGTGGTGACGGCTACCTAGTCGACCAAGTCATGGATGTGGCCGGAGCCAAGGGCACAGGTAAGTGGATGAGTCAGCTGGCACTCGACCTTGGCGTGCCCAGCACGTTGGTCACGACCGCTGTCTTTGCTCGTGGCTTGTCCGCTCAGAAAGAAGCTCGGGTCCGGGCCAGCGAGAAACTGAATGGGCCCAGTGCGGCGGCCAATCCCGAAATGGTCGCACTGGCCAAGCACCTAGTTGGTGACCGTACCGCGTTTGTCGACGCGGTCCGCGACGCTTTGTATGCTTCCAAAATCGTCAGCTACGCCCAGGGCTTTGTGCATCTACAAGCCGCTTCAGCGGAGCATGATTGGGGACTGGACTACGGCAATTGCGCGTTGCTTTGGCGGGGAGGGTGCATCATTCGAGCGCAGTTCCTGGATCGGATCAAAGAAGCATTCGACGCCGAGCCAAACTTGGAAAATTTGCTTTTGGCCAAGTACTTCGAAGACGCCGTCGAGCAAGCTCAATCGTCGTGGCGTGCCGTCGTGGCAATCGCTTCATTGATGGGGATCCCGGTGCCAGCATTCGGCGCCGCATTGAATTACTACGACGGCTACCGCATGGCTCGCTTGCCCGCCAATTTGCTGCAGGCCCAACGCGACTACTTTGGTGCTCACACCTACAAGCGGCTTGATCGGGAAGGCACGTTCCACAGCGAATGGTTGCAACTGAGAAAACAGCCCGCCAGCTAGGTTTGCGGTAACGGTTGGCAGCTATCCGTTGGACGTTGGTTTTTTTCTTCAACGGAGTTTTATCGAAGCAGACGTTAGCGCTTGGGGGCCTGTTTGCGTCTGCCATTTCGTGTCTTCAGCCGGCGTGCGCACGCACCCGATTCCCGATCGACGTGCGGCCAGACGCTCCCGAGTGCTGGCCGATACACTGCTCGATGCGGCGAACGGTTAGAAGGCTTGATTCGCCGGCTTGGGCCAAGCTTCTTCCTTGGATGCTTTTACCTTGCTCTCAACGGTGATCGGCAGCGCGCCGGGCTCCAAGTAGCTTTCGATCGCCGCCACTACTTCGGGTGCCGGTTTGAAAGATCCGGGGCGTTTACCTGCGGCGACCATCGCCGGCGTTGACTTCAGCGCATTCTTGCGATGCCAGATGGCGGGATCGGCTCCCAATGATGCCAATAAATGCACGGTTTCGGCAAAACTTCGGTATGCGGCACCGTGCATTGCCGTCTCGTTAGTGTCACTGACGTGATTGACATCCAAGCCAACCTCTTCGACCAGCAATCGGAGTGCTTGCTCGACCTCGTCGGGTGTGCCCGGAAACTCGCCAGTGACAAACACGCCGACCCCCGCCGCTAACTCGACCGCGCCAACGCCATCGGCATTGACTTCGCTGGGATCTGCGCCCAATTCAAGAAGTAAATTCATCAACGGCAGATCGACGGTGTGGCACGCCAACAGAAAGGGCGTCATTCCCGGGAACGTCAGTCCTCCTCGACGCCGACGGCCACGCTTCAGTTTGGCGTTCACGTCGGCTCCCATCGCGACGGCTCGGCGCACGAACTCGAGTGACGTGAGCTGCCCCGATCCACGTGGTTCCGGATCGCCTTGCGGGTTGTCACCCAGTTGGGCTCTACGGACCCAGGTCACTGCGTGCAGCGGCGTGTAGCCATTGGCTTGATCGTTAGGCTGGGCCCCCAGCTCGATGAGTGACGCAGCCAATTCAAAATGGCCACTCTCAACGGCGAACATCAATGCGGTCATGCGGTCCCGCGGTGCTCGACCGCCCGGCTTCTTGACCTTCATTCGAGTGTTGATGTCCACGCCCTGTTGTAGGAACAGGTTGATCACGTCTCTGCGGCCCCTTCTGGCGGCAAAGAACCAGGCGCTAAAGCCAAAGTCATTGGTTCGAACTGGGGCCGCGCCCGCGTTGAGCAGCCGCTTCACGACTTCGACGCTGCCATCATCGGACGCCCACATCAAGGCGGACTGACCACTATGCTGAGTCGCGGCCACGTCCGCGCCGGCGTCAATCAACAGCGTGATCAATTCGGGCGAGCCCGCGCGAGCGGCCAGCATCAGGCTGGTCACACGTCCCGGCACTCTATGGTTCACGTCGGCCCCATGATCAATCAATGCCTTGGCGGCGCGAGAGTTACCCGACTGGCAGGCGATCACCAGTGGAGTCACGGAGTAGGCGTTCGTCGCATTCACATCCGCCTTGGCGGCGACCAAGCGATCGACCCAAGACTGATTCGAGTGTTGCACGGCCCAGTGCAACGGGGTCATCCCGTCAGGCTGCCGGATCGACGTCAACGCAGCCCGTTCCGATTGATCGGCCTGTTCCCAATGATCCATGGCCCGCTTCCATTCGCTTTGTTCCAGCAGGTCAACAAAGGTGGCGCTGGTTTGCGCGGGCGTTTCCTGCTGAGATGAACCTGCTTCGTTTGCCGACCCTAAGTCATTGGCCAAGCACGGCGAGCCGACGAGCAGCGTCGGCCCCAAGGCGACGCAAGTAACCAGGAAGAACAAGCCAGGTAAGCGGGGCATCGAACGAGGATCTCAAGCGAAGTTGGGTGACTAGAGCGTGACTGGGTCGAACAACCCGTCGATCTTGCCGGTGCTGTCGGCAAACGATTCAAGCGGGACGCCCACCTTTTCCAGCAAGGTGAGGTGCAGATTCGCCAACGGCACGGGTTGGTCGTAAGCGATATGACGTCCGCCCCGCATGTTGCCTGCCGCGCCGCCGGCAACCAGGATTGGCAGGTTGGTGTGATCGTGGGCGTCGCCGTCCCCCATGCCGCTGCCGTACAGGTACAACGAGTGATCTAGCAGCGTTCCGTCGCCCTCAGGTGTTTCCTTCATACGCTTCAAGAAGTCGGCAAACAGCGAGACATGGAACGCGTTGATCTTGGCGACCTTGGCCAGTTTCTCTGGGTTTCCGCCGTGGTGTGTCGTGGGGTGGTGCGGGTCTGGCACGCCGATTTCTGGATAGGTTCGGGTACTGGTTTCACGCGCCAATTGGAACGAAACGATCCGTGTGATGTCGCCTTGGAACGCCAACAATTGCAATTCAAACATCAGTTTGGCGTGGTCCGCATAGGCCGCCGGAACACCGACAGGACGATCCAGGTCGGGAAGCGGGTTGTCCTTCGCGGTTTGCTCGGCCAGCGTGATGCGGCGCTCGACTTCGCGAACGCTAGTGAGGTAGCTGTCAACTTTGCCACGGTCGGATGAACCGAGTCGCATCCTCAGTCGCTTGATTTCGTTGGTCACCGAATCCAACAGACTGCTTCGACGCTGGATCGCTGCTTGCCGCTCTGCCCGGCTTCCGCCTTCGCCGAACAGCGTCTCAAAGACCAAACGAGGGTGCGCTTCCGAGGGGAGCGGATTGGTGGGAGATGCCCACGACAGATTGTTCTGATACACACAGGCGTAGCCGTTGTCGCACTGGCCGACCGTGGCAAGCAAGTCCATCGACAACTCAAGTGATGGCAATTGGGTTTGCTGGCCGATTTTTTGAGCCGCGATTTGGTCGACCGTCGTGCCCAGGTAGTAGTCGGAACTCTCGGTCAGTTTGGCACGTGCGGCACTCAGAAAGGCAGCATTCGACGTGGCGTGTGATCCAGGATAGGCGTTCCGGAGGTCCATCCCACTGATGACCGTCAGCTGATCCTTGACGCCTTCGAGTGATTGCAAGCTGGGGGTCAGTTTGTCCAGGCGATCGCCTTGTGGCGTCCACGCCGCTGGGTTGAATCCCATCGGCATGTAGACGTAGCCGATTCGCCTGAGCCGCGACGGAGCAGCAACCGTCGCCGCCGTTGCCGTCATCGAAGGGATCATGGCATCCAACAACGGGAGTGCGATGGTTGCACCGGCGCCGCGCAGGATCGTGCGTCTGGGCAACGACCGACGTGTCAGGAAGCTGCCTTGGCCGGGCGTAAGACGATCGGATGGGCTCATTTCAAGCTCCCCAAGGTTTCGGTGGCGGGACCGCCGTGGACGACCCAACGCGAGAGAAAGGGTGGACTGGTCACGATTCCTTCCACCAACGAAGAGAATCGGTAGTTGTCTTGAGTTGCCTGTCGGACGATTCGGCGTACCGTCGTGGCATCCCGGTAGTCGATGCCGCGGCCAAGCGCGAACGTCAACAGCTTCTCCGTCATCGCCGTGACGAAGACTTCCGGATGGGCCAGCAAATTGGTCTCCAGCTGAGCGACACCGCTGACCGAAGCCCCGTCGGGAAGCGTTGCCGACGCATCGACCGCCGCCTCATGGTCGAAATGACGGTATCGGCCGACCGCATCATAGTGTTCCAGTGCGAAGCCAACCGGATCCATCAAGTTGTGACACGAAGCGCAGGCCGGGTCGGATCGGTGTTGAGCGAGCCGTTGGCGCACCGTCGTGGCTTGGGCTTGCTGTTTTTCCTTGAGTGCCGGAACATCCGGCGGGGGTGGTGGCGGTGGGGTGCCAAGCAGGTTTTCCAAGATCCATGCCCCGCGAATCGTCGGCGAGGTGCGCGTTGCGTAAGACGTCACGGTCAGAATGCTGGCGTGACGCAGCAGGCCACCGCGCGGTGAGTCTTTGGGAAGACTCACTTGCCGAAACCGGCTGCCCTGAACGCCTGGGATGTCGTAGTGGACCGCCAGTCTTTCGTTCAAGAACGTGTGGTCACTACTGATCAATTCGAGCACGCTGCCGTCGCGTCGAATCAAATCACGAAAGACCTCCTCGGTCTCTTGACGCATCGCCTGGCGAAGGTTGTTGTCAAAGTCGGGGAAACGCCGCAGGTCAGGATTAACCGCTTCGAGTTTTCGCAACTGCAGCCATTGCGCGACAAAGTTGTCGACCAATCGCTCAGACTTGGGATCGGTCATCATCCGACGCGTCTGACGGACAAGCGACTCTTCCGATGTGAACAATGGACGCTGCGCCGCCGCAATCAGGGCTTCGTCAGGCAAGCTGCTCCACAGAAAGAACGAAAGCCGAGAAGCAAGTTCGTCATGAGACAACGGCTGCAAAGGGTCGTTGCCTGAAAGCGTGGATGGTGACGATTCGACACGAAACAGGAAGTTCGGGTTGACCAACACGGATGCGATCGCCTGCTCGATCGCGTACTCGAACGTAGAACGATCCATCACACGAGCGGCTGCATCGCCGTCCTTCGGCTGAAAACGATCGGCCGCTTCTTCGAAGACTTGCAGAGGGGTCTGGAGATCCTGGCCGGTCACTGGACGGCGAAAGGCCACTCGCATCAGAGGTTTCAACACTTGTGCCGCGGCTGCCGCCGGGTTGTCAAACTCGGGCTGACCCAACGCCGCACCCAAGACTCGTTTACGGCTTCCTGAAGACGTGTTCGTCCGCGTGTGAATCAATCCATCGAGTGGCCCGACGATCGAGATTTGAAAGATGGCAGGCTGCCGTCGTGGATGTCGGTGGCGGTTATACGACCCGTCAAACGGCTGGCGTTTAATCTCCGGCAAAGAGAAGCCTTGATCCGGAAACGCAACGCCGATCTCACGCGACCCCGCTTGGATCGGGATGCGAGTTACCAAGCTGGCGTCGACAAGGCTGTAATCCTTCGTCTTCCGAGGTGGTTTGACGACGAAGCGATGGACCCGCTGATCGTCGACCAACACATCCAGTTCTGTGTCACGATTGAGACCCTCAATCTGTTCATCGCGGTCCCGAGTCAAACGGATCGAAATTTCGTATTGGCCTGATTCGGGGAAGCTTCGTCGAAACACCGTGCCACCGCGTGTTCCTAGCGGAAGGCCCGGCACATGCTGGTCTTGGGTTTGATCTGGAGGGATGCGGACAGTAACCCCCTCGGGAACCCCCGTTGTGCGTGCCACCGCCAGTCGTGCGACCTTGGCCGCCGCACTGAGGTAACGATTCAGCAGCGTGGGCGACAGCTCGCCGACCGTGATGTTGTCAAAGCCGTGGCTGACCTCGTCCGCTGGCAACCACTCGCTGACGTCGACATCAACGCCCAGCAGGTCATGGACCGCATGCTGATATTCCGTGCGGGTCAATCGCCGAAGCGTATCAGGAGAAGCGAATCCAGGGTCCAATTTCGCGGCGTGATCCAGACTTTGCTCCAATGCCGCAACGGCGGAGCGGTAGTCGTCTTCACTGGGACGTTCCGCGTCGGCTGGTGGCATCTGGCGTGATCGAACCCGCCGCAGCAGTTTTTCCCAGCTGCGTCGGGCCAGGGCTGGATCACGCCTCAAAGCTTCGCCCAGCGCCAACTCGTCCAGTTGGAATCCAGATTCAGCATCCTCGCCGCTGTGGCAGTCCAGGCAATTGGCTTCGACGAACGACTCCACACGATCGATCGCACTGGTGATCGCTGATTCGGGCGTCGGTTCCGCAGGTATGGACGGACAGGCTGGCAGCCACGTCAGCAACCCGAGGAGTGCGAGAGCCGCGTGAGAGTACCGAGGGTGGGCAGTCAGCATTGGCGGGCCATAAGGAGGGAATCGACCCTCCTAGCATACCCGATCACCGTACCTCTCGAAAACGAATCCCGGTCGCGGGCTTCAAACGAGTGGAAAAAGCAGCCCACACCGCAGAGTTGACGCAGTCGCGACGTGATTGTCGCAGTCGACGGTCCGGGATCGCTCTGGGCATCGTTGCCAGATCCTCTACAGTTGCCTGCAAACTGAACAGGTCGTCCGTTCGATTTTCGCGACGTCAATGGATCGACGTCCTTCGTGACCTCAGGGTGGATGAAGCGTGACAGGAAAGAAAGTTGTTGTCATCGGTGCCGGTCCAGGCGGTCTGGCTTCGGCCATGCAATTGGCTCATGCAGGTTGTGATGTCACGGTGCTGGAAAGACGCGACCAGGTGGGTGGACGCACCAGTGCCATCGAGTTGGACGGGTATCGATTCGACTGCGGTCCCACCTTCTTTCTCTATCCTCGGGTACTCTCGGAGATCTTCCGTTCGGTCGGCTACGACTTGATGTCGGAAGTGCCGATGGAGAAGCTGGACCCGCAGTACCGACTAACGTTCGGGTCTGGGGGCATGCTGGACTGCAGTCCCGACATCGCGGACATGGACCGCCAGATCGCCAAGTTCGCGCCGGGGGACGTTGGTCAGCTGCAGCGATACATGGATGACAATCGCACCAAGCTGGAGAAGTTTCGCCCGATCCTGGAGTCACCGTTCAGCTCGCGCTTGGATTTGCTTCGGCCGTCATTGATCGGAGCCGCCCGGCACGTCCATCCGCTGCGTTCGCTGGGCTCCGAACTAGGACGTTACTTTTCCGATCCCAGGCTGGTCATCGCCTTTGCGTTTCAATCGAAGTACTTGGGGATGTCACCTTTCAACTGTCCCAGTCTGTTCAGCATCCTGTCCTTCTTGGAGTACGAGTACGGGGTCTGGCATCCGATTGGTGGTTGCAGTCGCGTCAGCGAACGCATGGCCGAAATCGCGACCGAACTGGGGGTCGATGTCCGGCTTTCCACTCCGGTGGAATCCGTTGAACTAGACGGTCGTCAGCTGAAGGCCGTTCATACAAGCGATGGTCGCTACGACGGGGATGCCTTTGTGGTCAACGCCGACTTCGCGGATTGGATTTCGAAGACGGTCCCCAACAGCAGCCGCAAACGCTGGAGTGACGAGAAGCTGGAAAAGAAAAAATACTCGTGCAGCACTTTCATGCTGTACTTGGGTATCGAGGGACTCTACGACGAGCTCCCGCACCACAGCATCCACATCAGCAAGGACTACGAGCGCAATCTGGCCGAGATCGAAACTGAGCACGTGCTGAGTGCCGATCCATCGTTCTACGTCCAAAACGCCGGCGTCACCGATAGTACGCTGGCGCCCGAGGGGCACAGCACGCTCTACGTGTTGGTGCCGGTGACGCACGAGACGGATAACGTGGACTGGTCGATCGAGACCGCCAAGTTCCGCGAGCTAACGCTAGACAAATTGTCCGCTATTGGGCTTGGGGACTTGCGCGATCGAATTCGTGTCGAGAAGTGCATCACGCCGCAGAATTGGAAGAGCGACTACGCGATCTATAAGGGAGCGACTTTCAATCTCGCCCACAATCTTGGCCAAATGTTGCATCTGAGGCCACGCAACCGTTTCGAGGAGATTGACGGCGTCTACCTTACCGGTGGTGGTACGCACCCTGGCAGCGGTCTGCCGGTGATCTACGAATCGAGCCGCATTTCGTCGCGGCTGCTGCTCGAAGACCTTGGCATCTCACACGGATTCATCGACAACTTCGACTCAACTCCGATGCGTCCGTCCGCCCAAGACCCCCAACCGGTGCTGTCTTGAAGGGTTGGCCTCGGATCGCACGAATGGACGCGAATGAGATCGGGTCTTGATGCGCGTGCATCCGCGAGATTCGTGGCCAAGTTTTCAGCCCTTGTGCGTCTCGATCCACTCATTGATTCGCAACTCGAGCATGGGG
>JBCCUO010000089.1:0-8861 GCA_039196805.1 Planctomycetota bacterium
CCGCTGCCGTTAGAGTCGCCTGTGTCAGGCTTGGGCTGATATTTGAGGGAAATTTCATACTGTTCTCCGACGCGATCCAGCAGGTAACGAGCCATCCAAGTTGGATCGCCCGCGTCGTTGGCACCTTTCGCGAAGACCTGAAATTCCCACTGACCCATCATCACTTCGGCGTTAATGCCTTCGACGTTCAGACCCGCTTCCAAGCAAAGTTCAAGGTGTTCTTCGATGATCTCTCGACCCACGGCTTTGCCGGCTCCGACGCTGCAGTAGTAGGGTCCTTGAGGTCCGGGGAAACCCGTTTCAGGAAAGCCCATCGGCTGTTGACTGTCGGTATCCCAGAGCGTGTACTCCTGCTCGAAACCGAACCAGAAATCACCGTCATCATCATCGATCGTGGCACGGCCATTTGTCTTGTGCGGACTTCCGTCGCTATTGAGCACTTCGCACATCACCAGAAAACCGGTTCCGATGCGGCCCGGGTCAGGGATGACCTTGACTGGCTTAAGCAGCAAGTCCGACGACCCACCGTCAGCTTGCTCGGTGCTACTTCCGTCATAGCTCCACATCGGGGCGTCTTCCAGCTTGCCGCTGAAGTCGTCCTCGATCTTTGTCTTGCTGCGAAGCGTTTGAGTCGGCTGATACCCGTCCAGCCAGATGTATTCCAACTTGCACTTGGTCATTGAAGCGATTCTCCCAATGCGAATCCAAACGAGGTGACCGGCTGCGCACGAGCGAACGGGAAAGTCCGTTGCATCACCGCATGCCTAAAATTCAACGAGTGCCTACCTAACGCCACCCAGAACTTTCACGCTGGACGAATCCACGAGAATTGATCGGCGTGGAGTGCCGATCAACCTTGACCGTGTCGGCTCATTGACAGAGCCGCCGCCATCAGCGGTCATCCTTCTAAAATAGCGAAAATCCGACAGAACGAAAGAAGGCGTGCGTAACACCTTGCTGTCGTTCGCGGGCCGAACGAGCCCGGCAGTTCGCCTGCCTGCAGCAGCCGGCAGCAACTGGGGCAAACTTCAGTCTACTGGCTTTCCGCGTAACGGCTATCTCGATAACCCAAGCGGCATGCCATGGCCTGGATTTGCCCGCCAGGGTCTGGAACCGCCCGCGTGAACAACTGCCAGTGGTCACTGCCCCCCCGGCGGTAGACGATCGAAGCACCCTCGGTCGCGCACTCGATCGAGAGTTGTCCGCCCTGACGCCGAATCACTGGAGCCTCCGTCCGCGGTCGCTCTCCGCCCGGAATCATCTCTTCCATCATGACCGCTTCAGGGACGAGGCCCAGGTCATTGATCGAGTCTTGCCAGGCTTCGGTGGCGTCCCGCATCCGCTTCAGTCGCTCGGTGTACTGTGGCTGGTCGGCCAAATTCGTCAGCTCCCACGGATCCTTCTCGGTGTCGTAAAGCTCTTCGATCGGCTTAGGAACCTGGAACCAATTCTTCTGCCCGCCCGACAAGCGATCCGCCGCCGCCCAGCGCCGCCAATCCTGCATCGCAGGCATCTCGTCCATGTAGTCAAGCCGCTGTGAGTACGGTTTTTCAGGTTCGTAATTGCGGATGTACTTCCAGCGTCGATCTCGGGCTGCCCGCTGCAGCTCGTAGACCTCGTCCATCCGGTCGCGGTGAAAGAACAGGTAAGCCGGTTCGCGGGCGATTTGGTCACCCAGGACGACGCGTCCCTGCATGTAGTCGGGGACTTCCACACCGGCCAGGCTAAGCATGGTGGGGGGCAGATCGATCATCGTGACCAGGTCTTCACGCACCGATCCTGGGGCAATCTCGCCCGGCCACCGCACAATCATTGGGACAAGCGTGCCGGTGTCGTAGACCCACCGTTTCCCTCTGGGCAATCCCATCCCATGGTCACTCCAGAACACCACGATGGTGTCGTCCGTCAGTCCATCCTCTTCCAGACGCTGCAATACCTCACCGGCCTGCTGATCCATGCGCGTGATGTTGTCGTGGTACTTGGCCCAGTTCTTTCGAGCCGCCGCTGTATTCGGCAGATACGGCGGCAGCGTATCGCCCATGGTTTCCGGATCATGCACGTTTGCTTTTCCGATCAGCTGCTGAACCCTGGCGTGAGCCTCATCGTTTTGGCGAGCCTTGCTTTCGTGCGAGATCGTGAGATTGATCACCGAGAAGAACGGCTGCTTGGGGTCGGAACGTTCGCGCCAATCCTGATGCTTGCTTCCTTGTCGATCCCAGATGCTGGCCGTCGGCTCGAACTGATAGTCAGTTTTGGATCGGTTGGTCGTGAAGTATCCGGCTGCTCGCAATAGCTCGGGAAAGGCTTTGACTTCCGGAGGCGGAATGATGCGACTCCGCATGTGCTGGGAGCCCAGGGACGGTGGATAGATGCCGGTGATGATGCCGCTGCGAACCACGGCGCAGACCCCTGCCGGCGTGAAGGCTTGATCGAATCGCGCGCCCTGGGACGCAAGTTGATCCAGATTGGGCGTGATTGCGTCGGCGTCGCCATAGCAGCCCAGATTCGGTGAAATGTCTTCACAACTGATCCAGATGATGTTCAGCCGATCCGCCGCCTCGCAAGACGTGACCGAAAGCCCCCAAACGATGACCAGACCAAGCAGCCTTAGATAGTGACGGTTCATGCGATGCCGCGTGTTCGTGTACATGAAATTGAAAGCAATCCCCAGCGGGTAAGGGGACTCAAACGCAATGACGCAAAGGGCTATTTAGCTACCGACGCCTGCTTGTCCCAATCGGGCACGATCTTGCGAAGCGCATTCTTGGTCGCGCCACCAATGTGGTAATCGCCTTTACCACCGGGCAAATTCGCCAAGTGCACTTCGGTCAACGTCTCGACCGCGTCGGTGGCGTCCTTGCCAAGCATGCCCAAGAGCTCGGCAACGCTGCAAACTGCCCCTCGCTGGTCTAGCTTCAACCGTTCAATCAACTGGGGCAGATAGACGTTTCGGGACTCGGGTGACAGCCGACAGAGGGCAAACGCGGCAGCTGAGCGCACTGCGGCCGAAGGATCATCGGCAGCCAATTTAGTCAGTGCGTCTTTTGCCGATCCCGCCGACTCCGATCCCAGACGCCCCAAATGAACCGCGGCGGTGTAACGCATTGCTGCATCGGAGTGCCCCAGTGCGGTAGAGATCGTGTTGCCGGCGTCGGCCCCGAACGCACCAAGCGACTTAAGGGCGCGAAGCCGCACGACTCGATTGGGACTGTCAAGCTGGCTGGCGTACTGCTGGATCGTGCGGCCGGCAATCGTCTCGGGTGCATCCGCCTGGGCACGTAGCGTGATCGCCCAACCAACAGCGATTACGACGACAGCAGCAGCCACGAAACGGCTCGCGACGCCTCCGCGTTGGCGACGGCTGATGTTGGAGAATGAACAAATCATGTCAGGTCATTGCTGCGTGTTGGAGAGTTTTCTTCCACGTTCCGCGGGCGCTGGCGTTGTCTCGTCCCCACCCACCGGGAGCGGCTCGCCGCTTCCCACCGCGGCCGCATTGCTGAACCAAGACGATTGTAGCGGATAGGCGGTTGGGGCGAGGGTGCAGCGGCATCAATCATCGCGTCGCCGCCAACCGAAGATGCTGGGCGGCTACCGTGCGACGCGTTCGATCGCTCTAATCTCGTTACGTCCGCCGCGTGAATCCGGCACCATGTGAATCCGGCAATCGCTCATCATCTCTCCGGCCCAAGGTCCGTCGATGTCCGCCACGCCTCCCAACAACCCCTTTCAGACTCAGCCGAAACCGAGCGGAAGCCCGTGGCTGAAAGTGATCCTGATTCTGTTGGGAGTCGGAGTGGTTGGGGCGATCGTTTGCTGTGGTGGTGGCATTTACGTTATGAACATGGGCCTGGGTTTGGCCGGTGATCAAGTCAAAGAGCGTTTTCAGGCCGACCCCGTGATTGTCGAGCACCTCGGAGGTCTGGACTCTGCCAAGCTGAACATCATTGCCACCAGCGAGGCAACGCAGAAGTCTGGCGAAGACACTCAGGTCTTTGACGTCTCGGGCCCCTCGGGCCAAGGCCGGCTGATCTTCAAAGGCAACGACCTAGGAATGTCCGGCGGTGGAATCCTGGAATTGTCGGATGGCACGCAACATCCGCTCGCTGGAGATCAACTTGATGAACTTGACTTCGACATGGACGACATCACCGTCGGCGAGCCAGACACGGAGTTCGAAGTTCAATTGAACGAACCGGCCGAGGTGCCGTAGGACCCATAGCACGTCTTCTCCTCAACCACTTTTTCCCTGATCCCCCGAACACCGAAACAGAGAGCATCGTGAAAGTCGCAACGTTTGACACCGACAAAGGCACCATCAAGATCGAACTGTTTGATCAGCAGGTCCCCAACACCGTCGCCAACTTTGAGACATTGTGTGGCAAAGAGTTTTATGACGGCCTGAAGTTCCACCGCGTCATCAACGACTTCATGGTCCAAGGTGGGTGCCCCGAGGGAACCGGCACAGGCGGCCCCGGATACAAGTTTGATGACGAGTTTGATCCTTCGCTTCGTCACGACGGACCGGGTGTCCTGTCGATGGCCAACGCCGGTCCGAACACGAATGGATCGCAGTTCTTCATCACGCACTCGGCCCAGCCCCATCTGGACGACCGGCACAGTGTCTTTGGAAAGGTGATCGAAGGCCAAGACGTCGTCGACGCGATCGCTCAGGGCGATGTCATGAAAACGGTTCGCGTGACCGACGAGTGAATGAACTCGCCTGCGTCGCACGTGCCAGCCGCGTCTCCGATGCGGCTGGCTTTCGTTTGGGCGGTCGGATTCGCCATCGGCACGCTGCTGGTTGCAGTCAGTTCGCCGTTGTTCGTGCGAACCTACTTGCCACTGAGCTGGGACGCGGTGCGAAACACCTGGACGCTTCGGCCGGGGAGCGACTACCGCTGGCGAAGCGAAGGTTACGCGACCACTCGCATCGGGCCGCATGGCATGCCGGGCCGCAGGTCACTGCCGTCGCCCGAGTCGACTGACGTACGTGTCGCTTTGTGGGGTGACTCGCAGGCGGAAGGCGTCTGCATCGAAGACGGCTGGAAGCCGTTCGCCCAGGCTGAGCGACTGGCCCAGGAAGAAAGCCTTTCGCTTGCCGTCTTGCCGCTGGCACGCAGCGGTGAAAACGCTGCCACTTGGCTTTCTCAAATACAGGCCGTCGAATCCGCCTTCGAGATCGACTTACACGTTTTCTTGATCGTTGATCTTCCCGATCTACTGTCGGCAACAGACGCCAGGCCCAGAACCATCGATAGCGTCGAGTCCGCCGATCGCGGACGCAACGCGATCGCATCCCAAGTGCCCGCGTTTGTGATCCAGGCCGCCCGCAATTTGGTCACGGACCAGGACGGCACATCGCCGAGGAAACTACGTTTCTCCGTGGGACCGGAAGCCGCTGCGACGGGTGGTCGTGATCGCGATCCAGACGGCAGCAGCATTTCGAGGTATCGGTGGGCCGAGATCATGAACGCCTTCCATCAAGCCTGCGACCGTCCTGTCGTGCTGCTTCACGCTCCCCCGATCCCCAAGATCGTCGGGGGACGGATGAGTCAGTCCTTTGACTTGCAGGACGAACTTCCGGAAATCAAACGCGCCGCGGCAGCGGCGGGCATCGAGTTCATCAGCGTGGACGATGCCCTGCTGCAAGCGGCCAATCGCGGCAACTGGCCGCACGGATACCACAATGGCCAAATCGGTGTGGGGCATCTCAACGCCACCGGGTACGCCATCGTCGCGAACGCCTTGGTGAATGCGGCCGAGCGAATCACACATCGGGAAGGCGACTGACCTGTGGGATTTGTGCGGCTTGAGTTTCCGATCTTCTTCGCGATCGTGTGGATCACTGCGTGGCTGCTCCGAGGTCATCGCATCGCCCGGAACACCGCGCTGTTGGTCGCCAGCTACTACTTCTATGCCTACTGGGACGTGCGGTTCTGCGCCCTGTTGATCCTCTCGACGGTCGTCGACTTCTTCGTTGCCCAGCAGATCCATGCAACGCCGACCAGCACGGCCAAGCGGCGTTGGCTTCTGATCAGCGTCATCGTCAACTTGGGTGTCCTGGGATTCTTCAAGTACTTCAATTTCTTCATCGACTCTGCGTCGCTGCTGCTAACGGTGTGGGGACTTAACGTGTCGACGCTGGAGATCATCCTTCCCGTTGGAATCTCGTTCTACACGTTTCAAACGCTCAGCTACACGATCGACGTGTATCGAGGGAAGCTAGCGCCGACTGACAGACTGCTAGACTTCGCTTTGTACGTCGCGTTCTTTCCCCAGCTGGTCGCCGGTCCAATCGTGCGAGCCCGCGAATTGATGCCTCAGCTCTCGGTTTCGCCGACGTATTCATGGCGAAGGGTTTATGGCGGACTGCAAATGATGCTCCGCGGCGCCGTCAAGAAGGTGCTGTTGGCGGATCGTCTTGGCGAGTTCGTGGACGTGGTCTTTGAAGGACCAAGCCTTTACAGCGGAGGAACGATCGCCCTGGCGGTGCTCGCCTACGCCGGACAGATTTACTACGACTTTTCGGGCTACACCGACATCGCGATTGGGATCGCCAAGACTTTGGGCTACCGATTCCCAGTCAATTTCAGGCACCCGTACCTGGCCACGTCGATCGCCGATTTCTGGCACCGTTGGCACATGACGCTGTCCCGTTGGCTTCGCGACTACCTCTACATCCCACTGGGCGGCAGTCGGCTAGGCATGGTGACAACGTACCGTAATCTGATGATCACCATGACGCTGGGAGGTCTATGGCACGGAGCGGCATGGACGTTCGTGCTGTGGGGCGTTTGGCACGGATTGGCACTGTCGATTGAGCGGGCTTTGGGGTCGAAGACCAAATCGCGCCAGCCGCTGTCCGTGATGGGACGCTGGATCTCGACCATGCTGATCGTGTCCTTTGGCTGGGTGTTGTTTCGCAGCCAAACGCTGGACCAGGCTTCGGCGATCGTTTTTCGCATTGCCAGCTTCGCGGACGGAATCAACTGGTATCCACCACTTGCCCTGGGCGCGATCGGTTGCCTGGTCGTCGAACACGTCGCCTGGCGTACTCGGGTCCGACGCGCCATGCGGCTGCCGATTGACGCCTGGTATTCTCCCATTGCCACCGCGATCCTGCTCTGGGCCTTGGTGTTGTACCCACCCCAGGGATTCCGCCCATTCGTATACTTCCAGTTCTGATTCCGTACTTAGTTAGTCACGACAAGATGCCGTCAACGACGCGTCCATGGACGTCGGTCAGTCGGTAATCGCGTCCGGAGTATCGATAGGTCAGTCGTTTGTGGTCGATGCCCATTTGGTGAAGCACCGTGGCATGCAGATCATGAACATGAACTCGCCGATCGACGGCGTGCATTCCAAGTTCATCGGTCGCCCCGTAGGTCAGACCGCCACGAATGCCGCCACCAGCAAGCCACATCGAAAAACCGGTGTGATGATGGTCACGTCCGGCTTTGCTGAGATCGCTTTTTGACTTGTCGATTTGAGAATAGGGTGTTCGACCGAACTCGCCGCCCCAAATCACTAACGTATCATCCAGCAATCCGCGTTGCTTCAGGTCCGACAGCAACGCAGCCGAAGCGCGGTCACTGTCTGCACACAGCTTACGATGTGATGCATTGTTGTTTCGATGGGTGTCCCAAGGCTGTTTGCTGCGATCGGTGACGTAGAAGACCTGAACCACTCGAACACCCTGTTCGAGTAGTCGGCGCCCCAACAAACAACTGCGTCCAAAGACAGAATCACCGTAGGCATCACGCGATGCCTGAGTCTCATTGCGAAGGTCGAACGCATCGGAGGCAACCGATTGCATCTGAAAGGCAAGTTCCATCGAACGGATGTGCGTGTCCAGCGCCTGTTCATCGCCCCTCGCGTGACGATGCATTTGGTTCAGTTGCTGAAGTAGATCCAGTTGCCGCCGCTGCGCGGGGGCATCCAGGGTCGGATGCCGAACATTTGAGATCAGCTTGTCGACCTCGGTATGGTTGGAATCAATCTCAATGCCTTGATGTTGGCCGGGCAAGAAGGCGCTGGACCAAAGCTGAGGGCCGACAACGGGCAAGCCAGGGCTGATCGCTACGTAGGAAGGTAGATTCTCGTTTTCACTCCCCAGGCCGTAGGAAAGCCACGACCCCATGCTGGGACGGGTGGGCTGCTGGTGGCCCGATTGCATCAGCAGCAAACCGGGCTCGTGGTTCGGGACGTCCGTGTGCATCGAACGAATCACGGTCAAATCGTCAGCGTGCTTGGCCAGGTTGGGGAACAACTCGCTCATCACAACGCCACTCTCTCCATGGGCGTCAAATCGAAACGGCGACGGCATGAACCCGCCGGCTCGCTTTTTACCAGCAACGTCCTCCGGCGGCGGGTCACCTTCGTATTTGGCTAGGGCCGGCTTGGGGTCGAACGTGTCCACGTGCGACGGAGCCCCATTCATGAACAGAAAGATCACTCGTTTGGCGCGAGCAGCATGATGAAGCCCTGTCAGTGAAGAACCTCCGCTCAGCTCGGGGCCCACGTTCGACGAGTCGAAACCGTTTGCGGCCCGCAGCGCCCCCGAATCTCGCATCGCGGCGGCAAGGCCCACGGCACCAAAGCCGCTGCACGTGCGACTGAACCAACGACGACGATCGATAGGCTTGGTCATGGGACTCTGGTGCGTTGTGGAGCGAAGTAACGGATCAACGGTCAATCGATGAAGAGCATTTCGTTGCTGATCAACAGGATCTGGGCGACCTGAACCATCCGTTCGGGATCATTCGACGACAAATGCTGAGCAAAGAGTGAAATTTCTTGAGACGATGGCTCACGCCCATAGGCCATCCGAACGGCATGCCGCAACTTCTGCTCGACGG